>NZ_JABUMQ010000260.1:0-16668 GCF_013336645.1 Myxococcus sp. CA039A
CTCCCGGATAGCAGCCCCGGCCCAGGTCCGGGTCCGGCACCTCGATGCGCACCGCGCCTGCTCCATCGAGCGTCGACTTCAGGTGGCGGAGGATGAGGACGAGCGGCTCGTCATGGAAGCGGCGCGGAGGAACGGAGACGTCAGTGGGGCGGGCCATCGCGCCGCGCAGACTACCCCCAAGCCCCAGACCCCAGGTGGACTCCGTGGGAGTCGCCAACGCCGGGCCAATGACAGGCCGCCGCACGGCGCTCTCGCCGCAATCCCTCACAACGAGCCGTGTCGAGTCCCGGGCCGTCGAAACACCTCGGGGCCTGTCCACTGTCTGACTTCTCCGCGCCGCCACACGCACTGCCTGTGCTCGACGAAGCGCGCATTGACGACAACAAGGTATTTCAACTAGTTCATGTAAATATGCGAAAACTGCTTTTGACGAGTCTGACCTTCCTCCTGTGGACGACCACCGCCTGCGGAGGCGCCTCCCCCGCGGAGGGCGTCGAGGCGGAGGGAGACCTGTCGACGCGGGAGCAGGCGGCCTTCGCCGGGGTGAACGGCGACTACTGCCTGGTGAGCCCCTACAACTGCAAGCTGCAGGTGAACGGTGGCAACCGCGTCCCCACCAATGACCCGGCGGACGACAACTGGGGGCTTTCGACGGGGGTCCCCATCCGGGACGGCAACGGCACCGTGGTGGGGACGAACACGCGCACCAGCGCCGCCTTCAATTATGGGCAGACGCGCACGTTCGCGGGAGAGCTGTATGCGTTCGCGGTCTCCACGTCCAACTCCAGCGCCGGGTGGCTGCCCATCTCCAGCATCCTGGGGCGCACGTCCTTCGAGCAGAAGGTCGGCCATGTCTCGGCGCTCGGCGCGGGGCTGAACAAGCTGGGCTGCTACGCCGTGCGCAACTCGCATGACCCGGTGCTGGAGCTCAAGAAGGTCGTCTACGACAGCGAGGCGACGCACGAGCGCGCCGGAGACTACCTGCCGCTGGTTCGCGCCAACGGGCTGCGCTCGGTCAACCTCATCTTCAACGTCCCGGGCATGGCGCTGGGCGGGCCGGCCGTGGACCACTTCCCCGCGGGCACGAAGTTCCAGCGCCTGGACGTGCCCACGGAGTCTGGCATTCCCTCCATCGACATCCCCCTCTGGGTCCAGGACAGCGCCGGCCGCTATCGCCAGCAGTCCGGGGAGATGAAGTTCCTGTATGGCTATGTCATCGCGGCCACCACCGGGACCAAGCGCAACGGGTGGATGGCCTATGACTCGCTCCAGGTCAGCTCCGGCTGTCCTTGAGCCACTGCCAGCCGGGCCGGCGGCGGGCTTCCCTCAGGAAGACTGTCGCTGGCTCAGTGCGACGCTGCCCAGGATGAGCGCGCCCGCGGCGACCATGGTGAGCGTCACCGGCTCGTCCAGCAGCAGCCACGCCCAGGCCACGCCGAACAGCGGCAGCAGGTACGTGACGGTGACGGCGCGGGGCGCGCCGACGCGCTGGATGAGGCGGTAGTACAGCGCATAACCCATCCCCGTGCAGAGCACGCCGAGCGTGACCGCCGACAGCCAGGACACTCCCCGGATGGGCTGGGTGGGCCAGGAGGCCACCGCGAAAGGCAACGTCAGGAGCGCCGCGAAGCCCAGTGTGGCCGCCGCGACAGCGCCCGCCGGCAGGCCCGTGAGGTGACGGCGCACCAGGTTCGCCGCGACGCCGTACAGGAAGGCCGCGGACACGCCCGCCGCCACCGCGAGGCCCGGGCTGGCTCCGGCGATCTTCCCGCTGGCCAGCACCACCACGCCGGTGAAGCCCATGACGAGCGCCACCGCCCGCCGCCCGCCGATGCGCTCTCCGTAGAAGAGGAAGGCCACCAGCGCCGTGAAGAGCACCGTCATGCTGTTGGCGATGGCGCTGATGCCCGCCGGCGCGCGCTGGGCGGCCCAGGCGAAGAGCGCGAAGGGCACCGCCGCGTTGAGCGCGCCCACCAGCGCCAGCTTCGGCCAGTGCGAGCGGGTGAAGACCGCTCGGTGGCGCACGAGGAACGGCATCAGCACCAGCGACCCCAGCACCAGTCGCACCGAGACGAGCGGAAGCGCCCCGAAGTCCGGCGCGGCGATGCGCATGAACATGAAGGAGGAGCCCCAGATGGCCCCCAGCAACCCCAGCTCCAACGGGGTGAGCCAGGCACCGGACAGGGAGGGAACGGCGGGACGGGCAAGCGTGGAAGAATTCATGGGGCGTTCCATAGGAGGGTGATGGCGAGGCGCGAATCTGGCTCCGGTCACCCTCTTTCTGCGCCCGCTCCCCTCTGCCTGCAACCTCATGGTTTTGAGGGCAGCCACAAGTGTGATTTGAGGCTCGCATGCCCCTTCCCACGGCCTGGCTGCCGGCCCTGGCGGCCTTCGAGGCGGCCGCGCGCCACCAGAACTTCGCCCATGCGGCGGAGGAGCTCCATCTGACGGCCAGCGCGGTCAGCCACCATGTGCGCAAGCTGGAGGGACTGCTCGGCGTCACCCTCTTCCAGCGGCATGCGCGCGGCGTGTCCTTGACGATAGAGGGACGTCAGCTCTCCGACGCCGCGCAGAGCGCGCTGGCGGACATCGACGACGTGATGCGAGACCTGGGCGACACCCGGGAAGAGCGCCACCGCGTGCGCATCACCACCATGCTCTCGCTCTCCCACACCTGGCTGCTGCCGCGCCTGCCGGACTTCACCTCGGCCCACCCGCACGTGCGGGTGCGCATCGACACGGAGATGGCGCTGACGAGCTTCGACGAGGGAGGCCCCGACCTGGGCATCCGCTATGGCCTGGGCCATTGGCCGGGGATGACCGCCCACCACCTGATGCCAGACGCCATGTTCCCGGTGGCCTCCCCGGACCTGCCCGGCGTCGAGCACGTGTCGGCCCCGGCGGACATCCAGAAGCTGCCGCTCGTCGGGGACCACGCGCGGCAGTCCTGGCAGGACTGGTTCCGCGCCGCCGAGGTGCACGGCGCGCGCATCGACGTCCGTTACTCGTTCAGCGACACCACCAACGCGCTGCTCGCCGCCGCGCGGGGGCTGGGCGCGGCGCTCGCGCGGGACAAGGTCTCCGAGCCCTTTCTCTCCAACGGAAGCCTCGTCCGACTGCCCGGTCCCTCGCTGCCCACGCGCTACTCCTACTTCGTGGTGTATCCCTCCCACCGCCGGCTCCGGGCCGCGGCGCGGACCTTCGTCGACTGGGTCCTCACGCAGCCGGGCCGCGCGCCTCCGCCGCCGGTCGCCAGGAAGCCACCGACGTTGTAGGAAGACGCCCATGCTCCACCCCATCCTCGACGCGCTCGGCCTGACCGAGCACAACCCTGGCAGCTATCTCGGTCACGGCGAGTGGACCGGCTCCTCCTCCGAGCCGGCCCTGGAGGTCTTCAATCCCTCCAATGGCCAGCGCCTGGCGACCGTGTCGTCCGCGAGCGCGGAGGACCACGAGAAGCTGATGCACGCCGCCGCCCAGGCCTTCGTGGCGTGGCGCGCGCTGCCCGCTCCCCGTCGGGGTGAGGCCATCCGGCTGTGTGGCGAGGCCCTGCGCCGGAACAAGGACGCGCTCGGCTCGCTCGTCGCGCTGGAGATGGGCAAGGTGAAGGCCGAGGGCGACGGCGAGGTGCAGGAGATGATCGACATCGCCGACTTCGCGGTGGGCCAGTCGCGCATGCTCTATGGCCTGACGATGCACTCCGAGCGCCCGGGCCATCGGATGTATGAGCAATGGCATCCCCTGGGCCTGGTCGGCATCATCAGCGCCTTCAACTTCCCCGTGGCCGTCTGGGCCTGGAACGCGTTCATCGCCGCCGTGTGCGGCGACGTGTCCATCTGGAAGCCCTCGCCCAAGACGCCACTGACGGCCATCGCGGCGACGCGCATCTGCAACGCCGCGCTGAAGGCCGGCGGCTTCCCGGAGGTCTTCTTCCTGCTCAACGCCTCGGGCACCGAGCGCGCCGAGCGACTGGTGGAGGACCCGCGCGTGGCGCTGGTGAGCTTCACCGGCTCGTCCGCCGTCGGGCGGCAGGTGGGCGTGCGCGTGGCGCAACGACTGGGGCGGAGCCTGCTGGAGCTGGGCGGCAACAACGCCATCATCGTGGACGCCACCGCGGACCTGAAGCTGGCGATTCCCGCCATCGTCTTCGGCGCGGTGGGCACCGCGGGCCAGCGCTGCACCACCACCCGGAGGCTCTTCGTCCACGAGTCCATCCTCGACGACGTGGTGGGCCGACTCGCCGCCGCCTACGCCCAGGTGGAGAAGCGCATCGGCGACCCGCTGGAGCCGGGCACGCTGATGGGTCCCCTCATCGACCGGGCCGCCGTGCAACGCTTCGAGGCCACCGTCGCCCAGGCCCGCGCGGCCGGGGCCCGCATCGTCAGCGGGGGCAAGGCGCTGGAGCGCGACGGCCACTTCGTGCAGCCCACGCTCATCACCGGCGTGAAGCCCACGGATGCGTGGGTCCAGGCGGAGACCTTCGCGCCCATCCTCTACGTCATGCCGTTCCGGACGCTGGACGAGGCCATCACCTTCCAGAACGGCGTGCCCCAGGGCCTCTCGTCGTCCGTGTTCACCCGCGACTTCCAGAGCGCGGAGAAGTTCCTGTCCGCCGCCGGCTCCGACTGCGGCATCGCCAACGTCAACATCGGCACCTCCGGCGCGGAGATTGGCGGCGCCTTCGGAGGCGAAAAGGACACCGGCGGAGGCCGCGAGTCCGGCTCCGACGCGTGGAAGGCGTACATGCGGCGGCAGACCAACACGCTGAACTACTCCGACGCGCTGCCCCTGGCGCAGGGCATTCGCTTCGACCTGTGACGGGGTCGTCTCCTATGCTCGCGCGGGGCTCGACACGGCCCACGCGGTTCCACCTCGATACAGCTGACACACAGGGAGATTTGACATGTTCGGGAAGCTCGCCGCAGACGCGCTCGGCCTCAGTGACATCGGCTCCGTCATCACCTCGGCGGACTACGACAAGGTGGACTCCGACGACTATGTGATGCACGAGGACCAGGAGAAGATCTTCTTCCTCATCAAGTCCAAGTCCGACGAGTACTGTTTCACCAACAAGGCGCTCGTCCACCTCGACGGCACCAGCGCCGCGAGCAAGAAGCGCATGCTGCGCCGCTACACGTACAGCGCCAACCCCGTCTCCCACGTCATGCTCGAGACGGCGGGCAACATCGACATGGACGTCGAAATCAAGTTCCGCCTGGGCGCGCGCGACTTCTCCATCGACGTGCACAAGAAGCATCTGGAGCAGGTGAAGGACCTCTACAAGGCCCTGTTCCGCATCTCAGAGCTGATGCACGAGAACGAAGTCTCCTTGAGCCACGCGAAGACGAGCCTGGAGGTCGCCTCCACCACGCTCGGCCGCGGCCAGGCGGGCGCCACGCCCATCGTCGAGTCCTTCAAGGAGCTCAACCAGGCCGCCTTCGCCTGGCTCGCCGGCGCGCAGCAGAAATACTGGGTGAAGGACTTCGGCTTCGTCTTCGAGCGATACATCAAGGCCTGAACCCTCCCACATCCACCGCCGGATGCCTGCTCGTGCATCCGGCGGCCGGGCTCAGCACGCGCGGTCCTCACCCGCTACACCTGTTGTCGCTCTCAAGACGGGCTCTCCCTGTAATCCAGGTGCAGCTGGACTCAATCGACGGGAGGCGCGGACGGGCCGCTCGTATGTCTTCGGGATTCGCTCTACCCTGGAAGTCCTCACCAGGAGCGTTCGCGATTATCACCTCGTCCTCCCAGACCGCCCCCGCTGGCTGGCACGACATTCTCGTGCGTCACCTCGAACCCCTGCTCGGAGGCTTCACCGCCAAGATGGCCATCCACACGGCGGCGTTGCGCGCGCTGAAGCGCCCGCCGGAGCAGGTCACGCTCCAGGAACTCCCGCAACTGCTCGAAGGCCTCAAGCCGATGCTCAACACCTTCATTGGCGCGCTGCACGCCAAGGTCATCCTCGCGGAAATCGCCACCTCGCTGGAGAAGGCGCGATGAGCCCCGCTTCCGCTTCCAGTCGCTCCGCCTCCGTCGCGCCGTGGTTCGGCGCCGTGGTGGTGCTCCAGTTCGCCCACCTCTTCGCCGTCGCGACGGCGGCGCCCGAGCGGCTGGCGTTGGTGCATGACGTCGCGGGCTGGGTGAGCGGACTGCTCGCCGTCGCCGGCACGTTCGCCGCGGCGAGCGCGTTCGTCTCCGGGGACTACCTGCGCAAGGTGTGGGGCGGACTCACGGCGGGGGCAGCCCTGTCCCTGGTCAGCGCGGCGCTGCGCAGCTACTGGCTGCACACGGTGCCGGACGTCGCCTTCACGGCCTCGCCGCTGCTGCCCTACCGCATGGTCGCCGTGGTGTTGGCCAACATCGCCACCACCTACGCGCTGGTCCTCCTGGCGATGACCTACCGGCAGTCGGGCCTCCAGCCTCCGTCCAGCCCTCGCACGAAGGCGCTGTGGGCGGTGACGGCCATCGCCGCGCTGGCGGTGGGCATCCCCTCGCTCGTCACGGAGGTGCGCAACCTCTCCTCCGGCGTCAACTCCGCGCCCTCGGCGGTCATCAGCCTGGCGTCGACGCTGGCGGACATGACGACCATCTTCCTGGTCGCCCCCATCCTGAGCGTCGCGTACATGCTGCGCGGTGGACGGCTCGCCTGGGTGTGGTGGGCCATGGGCCTGTCCGGCGCCACGTGGCTGCTGTACGACGCGCGCGTGTGGCTGGCCCCGCTGCTCCCCGGCGACGCGGCGCATGGCGCGGAGCTGCTGCGCACGCTGCGGACATCCGGACTCGTGCTGCTCGGGCTCGCGGGCTGGCTGCAGCGCTCCGCCCTGGGGCCCCAGAAGGTCGAGGCCCCCGAGGCCTCGCTCAACACCTCCGCCGGAATGTCCTGACGCCGGAAGGGGGCACGGTGCGCCGTGCCCCCAGTCGATCCGCTGCTACGGCCGGGGACGCGAGCCCACCGAGGGCGCCTCCGGCACCGCGGGCCAGCCGTTGGGCCAGGTGATGGCGTCCACGAGCATGACCCGCGCGGTGTGAGCGCTGTTCCACGCGTGGTAGACCATGTACGTGTCGCCGCCCGGTCCGTTCACCACGGAGTTGTGGCCCGGCCCCACCCAGCCGCCTCCCGTCGTGAGGATGGGCGCGCCCGCCTTGGTGTACGGCCCCAACGGACTGGTGGCCCGGGCGACTCCCACGGCATAGGTGCTGTTGTAGTACGCGTTACCACTGTAAAAGAGATAGTAGTAGCCGCCGCGCGCGACGACCCAGGGCGCCTCCACCACGCCGCCTTCCCAGGCGAGGTTGTTGGTCATGAGCGTGCGCCGGGTTCCCACGAGCGACAGTCCGTCCGCGGAGAGCGCCTGGCCGTAGAGGGGCGTCGGCTGGCCCACCGCGTTCCCATCCGCCTTCCACACGAGGTACCCCGTCCCGGCGGTGTCCGTGAAGAACGTCGCGTCAATCATCCCCATGCCCGCGTCGTGGATGAGGGGCCGGCCCAGGTCCGTGAACGGCCCGGTGGCGCTGGTGGACGTGGCCGCGCCAATGGACAGCTTTCCGTCCGATTGCCGCGCGGTGAAGTACGCGATGAAGCGTCCGCCCACCCGGTGGATTTCCGGCGCCCAGAAGTCACCGGTCGCCCACGACGGCCGACTCCCGGCGGGGAAGATGGAGCCCGCGCCCGTCCACGTCACCAGGTCCGTGGAGACACGCAGCGGGAAGGCGCTCGCGGCGCCCCCCGAGGTGCACGCGGCCACGTAGCGAGTGCCGTCGTGGATGACGCCCGGGTCCGCGCAGTCCGAGGCGACGACGGGGTTCTGGTACAGGCCGCCGCAGCCCGTGTAGCGCATGGACATGCCGCAGGCATTCGCTCCGCTGAAGTAGGGCCCCCAGCCGTTCGACAGCACGGCGTAGGAGTTGGGGGCCGCATTCACACAGGCCCTGTCCCAGAACACGCGCCCGCCTACGTCGTCGTATTGCGCGGGGTGATTCGCCGGGTGCATCCACGCGGCGCCATAGGTCACTCGCGTGGCACAAGCGCCCGCGCCAGGACAGGTGGTGTCGAGCGCGAGCACACAAGCGTTGTTGCCCGTGAAGTACGGCTTCCAGCCGTTGGAGAGCACGGCGTAGGAGTTGGTGCCCTCGTTGACGCAGACGCCATCCCACGTCACCAGGTCCGCCGCGACGTCTTCATTCCCGGGGTGGCCCGAGGGATGAATCCAGCGGTCTCCGTAGGTGATGCGCGTGCTGCATGCGAGCGCCCCGGTGGCGGTATTCGCGGGCCCCTCTCCCAGCGAGGTCTCCGGACTCTCACTTCCACAGCCCACTGCGAGCAGCGAGGCGACAGCAACGACAGACCACCACGAGGACCGCATCATCGGACGACCTCCGAGCGCAAGGGCCGGCCTCGGCCCCATGCGCCGTGTGCACTGCGTGGGAACAGTCGGTCAGCGGCCAGGACTCGCGGGCGGGACTCAGCCGGCGGCGTCGGCCTTCTTGTAGCGAAGCTTCTTCAGGGCCTCGAACCGCACCCGGTCTCTCGGGGGCGTCGTCGCCACCAACCCCTCCAGCATCAGCTTCGAGCTTCGGAAGATTTCCTCGACGGCGACCTCGAACGCATCCGCGTTCTGCTTCGACGGCTTGCGAGTCCCGGCGATCTTCCGGACGAACTGCAGGGCCGCCGCGCGAATGTCGTCATCCGTGGCGGGAGGCGAGAAGTTGAACAGGGGCTTGATGTTCCGGCACATGCGCGCAGGGTAGTCCAACTCCCACGGCGACAACCCCCGGCGGACCCTCACCCACGCCTGGCGAGGGACGAAGCGAGGGCTTGAGCATGCCCGTCAACGCTTCGGCTCCAGGGGCCGTGAAAGATTTCCACGAGAGTACGTGTGCCGCCGACGGCGCCCCTTGAGTCACCCGCGCGCGGAGCACGTGCTCGCGTCCCGCCACTTCGAGCCTCAGGCGGTGGTCGCGCGTCACGCAGGTGCGAGTGAGCCTGGCGCGACTATGCCTCCTTGCGAGCGCAGGCCGCGGCGCGGTCGAGGAGCAGCGT
Source organism: Myxococcus sp. CA039A (assembly GCF_013336645.1). Classification (NCBI taxonomy): domain Bacteria; kingdom Pseudomonadati; phylum Myxococcota; class Myxococcia; order Myxococcales; family Myxococcaceae; genus Myxococcus; species Myxococcus sp. CA039A. The sequence goes on from NZ_JABUMQ010000260.1 coordinate 9,044, forward strand.
CTGTTCGCGCGCGTTGCGAGTGAGCGAGGCGGCGCGCTCGAACTCCTTGCGCGCCTCGTCGAAGCGGCCCAGCTTCCGCAGCAGGTCTCCGCGCACGCTGGGCAGCAGGTGGTAGCTGGCGAGCGAAGGCTCCGCGGTCAGCGTGTCGACGACGGCCAACCCGGCGGCGGGGCCGTACGCCATCGACAGCGCGACGGCGCGGTTCAGCTCGATGACGGGCGAAGGCGTGAGCCGCACCAGCACCGCGTACAGCGAGGCGATGCGCGCCCAGTCCGTGTCTTCCGGTTGCCGCGCCCGGGCATGACAGGCGGCGAGCGCGGCCTGCAGCGCATACGGCCCCTGCGCCCCGCCCAGCTTCTCCGCGCGCTCCAGCGCCGCGAGCCCACGGCGGATGAGGAGCTGGTCCCACTGCGCGCGGTTCTGCTCGAGCAGCAGCACGGGTTGACCGTTGGGCCCCACGCGGGCCCGCGAGCGCGACGCCTGGATTTCCATCAGCGCGACCAGGCCGTGGACCTCCGGCTCCTGGGGCGCCAGCTCCGCGAGGATGCGTCCCAGCCGCAGCGCGTCCGCGCACAGCTCCGGCCGCATCCAGTCGTCTCCCCCCGTCGCTGAATACCCCTCGTTGAAGACGAGGTAGATGACCTCCAGCACCGACGACAGGCGGACCGCGAGCTCCTCGCCCCGGGGCAGTTCGAAGGGCACCTTCTCCTCGGAGAGCGTGCGCTTGGCCCGGACGATGCGCTGGGCGACGGTGGGGGACGGCACCAGGAAGGCGCGCGCGATTTCCTCCGTCGTCAGGCCTCCGAGCAGCCTCAAGGTGAGCGCGACGCGCGCCTCCGTCGAGAGGATGGGATGGCAGGCGATGAACATGAGGCGCAAGAGGTCGTCGCCCACGTCGTTGTCGAGCGCCGCGTCCAGGTCCGGAGCGCCGTGCGCCTGGTCCGACTCCAACTCGTGGCCCAGCTCCTCGTGCTTGCGCTCCAGGCGCTTGCCCCGACGAAGCTCGTCGATGGCGCGTCGCTTGGCGGTGGCCATCAACCACGCACCCGGGTTGTCCGGGATGCCCGCCGTGGGCCAGCGCTCCAGCGCGGCGACCAGCGCGTCCTGGGCGAGCTCCTCGGCGAGCCCGACGTCGCGCACCATGCGCGTCAGGCCGGCGATGAGCCGAGCGGACTCAATCCTCCAGACCGCTTCGATGGCACGATGATTCTCTGGAACTGTCACGCGGCGGAATAGAGCACCCTCGTCCGCCGATGCAAGGACGGCCCGCGCCCGAGCGCGAAAGCCTCTCAAGGCCGACAGGTGTCCAACGGCCACAGTGTGCCGTGGGTTGCGAGGGGCGCCCACACGGGCTAGCTTTTCGTTGACTTCTGCAACCACGCAGCCGGTCCCGACGCAGCGTACGACGTGGTCTCCATTCCGAATGGGGTGTGGTCCTCGCGCGACTCGTCTCCCTGCTGCGAAGCACTCCCCTTCAGGACAAGTGGGTCCGCCTGAGACTCGTCCAACTCATCGGACGCCTCGACACGGCCAGGCACCATCCATCCTTTCTGCGCGCGGTGCTATTTCAAGCCGCGCGCGACAGGAAGGAGTAGCAGGGCCCTACTCGCCCCGGCTGGCCTTGTCCTCGCGCCACCAGTGACTCATGCGCTCGTGGATCTCCGCCTCATAGCCTTCCTTGCTCGGGCGGTAGAAGACGGAGCGCTCCAGCGGCGGGGGCAGGTAGGTCTGCCCCGGGGCGTAGTGGTCCTTGAAGTCCCAGGGCGGGGTGTAGCCCTTGCCGTGCCCCAGCTCCTTCATCAAGTCCGTGGGCGCGTTGCGCAGCGGCAGCGGTGGCGCCGCGTTGGGGTGCTCCTCCAGCGCGGCGAGCGCGGCGTTCATCGCCGCATAGGCGCGGTTGCTCTTGCGCGCCGTGGCCAGCGTGACGACGGCATGCGCGACGAACAGCCGACCCTCCGGCATGCCCGTGGAGTGGAAGCTCTCCTCGCACGCGCGGACGATGGTGATGGCCTCCGGCATCGCCATGCCCACGTCCTCCACGGCGATGACCTTGAGCCTGCGCCACAGCGACACCACGTCTCCCGTCTGCAGCAGCTTCGCGGCCCAGAAGATGGCGCCCTGCGCGTTGGAACCCCGGCAGGACTTCTGGAGCGCGCTCAGCAGGTCGTAGTGCTGGTCTCCATCCTTGTCGTGCCGCGCGAGCCCCGTGCCCACGGCCTCGCGCGCCGTGTCCACGTTGATTTCGCCACCGTCCGCCGTCAGCCCCGCGGCCATCTCCAGCGCGCCCAGCGCCTTGCGCACGTCCCCTGCCCCGCCCCTCGCCAGCAGCGCGAGCGCGTCTTCGCCCACGGTCAGCCTGCGCTTGCCCAGCCCGCGCTTCTCGTCGGTGAGTGCTCGCTGGAGCGCGCCCTGGATGTCCGCGAGCGTGAGGTCCTGGAGTTGGAATACGCGGCACCGGCTGACGAGCGCGGGTCGCACCTCGAAGCTGACGTTCTCCGTCGTCGCGCCCAGCAGGACGAGCAGGCCGCTCTCCACGTGCGGCAGCGCCTGCTCCTGGACGTTCTTCGCCCAGCGGTGGATTTCGTCCACGAAGAGCACCGTCCGGCGCGAGTACTGGTTGCGCGCGCGCTCCGCCTCCGCGACGACTTCGCGGATGCGGGGAATGCCGTCCGACACGGCCGACAGGATGACCAGCTCCGCGTCGACGCTGGAGGCCAGCATGCGCGCCAGCGTCGTCTTGCCCACGCCAGGCGGGCCCCAGAACAGCGAGGAGACAATCTGCTTGCGCTCCATCAACCGGCGCAGCGGACCTCCCGGGCCAAGCAGATGGGACTGTCCGATGAATTCATCGGGCGTGCGTGGACGCATCCGCTCCGCGAGGGGAGCGAAGCGATTCACATCAACGGAAGCAGAGAACAGGTCGGGGCCGGCACTCATCGCACTGCACGCTCCCCTCTCCGACTCGCGGGGTCAACCACCGAGGCACACCCAGAGTGGCGCGCGGTCTTCTCTCACCCATGGTGCGGCGGCGGTCCACTCCCGTCGGATACCGGACAGGGGAAATGGGCCCGGTCCGCTCGAATGAAAAACGCACCGTGCGACTGGCGGGCAAGCGATGGAGAGCGAGCAACGCACCTTCGGTGGCTCGACGACGTGTCACGGGGCTGGCGTAGAGTCGCGGCTCTCAAAAGGAGGGAGCGCGATGTCTTTCATGCTGCTGATGATGGAGGCCCCGGGGAAGCGCCAGGCTCGGCCACTCGATGAAGGCCAGGCCGCCTACGCTCGGATGATGGCCTTCCAGGAGAAGCTCCGGACCAATGGCGTGCTCGTGACGGGCGAGGCGCTCAAGTCCGATGACCACGCGGTGCGCATCGAGAACTACGGAGGCAAGCGCACGGTGAGCGACGGCCCGTTCACCGAGTCGAAGGAAATCATCGGCGGCTTCTTCCTCCTCAACTGCAAGACGCGCGAGGAGGCCCTGGAATATGCCCACGCGTGTCCCGCCAGTGAGTGGGGCATCGTCGAGCTGCGGGAAGTCGCCAGCAGCTGTTACGAGTGAGCTGGAGCATCGTCCAGGTCCGTCGTCCCGTCCCGTGAGTCCCCCAGTGTGCCGCCCCGCTCCACGCTGGAGGCTCACGTACGCCCAGCCCCTCGAACCGACCTTTGTCGCTGACGCACCCCGTCAGGGGCTGGCCGTTCTATCCCGCACCGAGGGTGAGTCAGGAATATCTCAGCCCCCAAGAAACCGTGGAAGTGAGGGACCGATAACTCTTTTGTAGGTCATTTGCTGCTGGCCCCCACACCCCCCAGAGGCCTGTCATGAATTTTAAAGTCCCGAGCTTCCGCGATGTGAAGAGCGCGGTCACCAACACCGCCAAGAACGCGAAGGACGCGGTCGTCGACAAGGCGAAGGACGTGAAGGACGCGGTCGTCGACAAGGCGAAGGACGCGAAGAACACGGTCGTCGACACCTCGAAGGACGTGTTCGAGGTGGTGAAGCACAATCCGGTGACGGACAAGCTGAAGCAGGTGCTCCCGGACCCGAAGGACCTGGCGCGCGACGCGCTCCAGACGGGCCTGCGGGTGGCCTACCAAGGCGCGGACAAGCTGCTGCCGAGCGGCGCGACGGACCTGCTGCTGAGTGGCACCGAGAAGGGCATGGACGTGCTCGCCAAGGGCTCCGAGGTGGTGCTGGGCAAGGACTCCGGCGTGACGGACAAGCTCCAGAAGCTGGCGGACGTGGACCTCAACGGCATCAACCGGACCAAGGACCCCGTGACGGGCCAGGAGCTCAAGGCGGACTGGCCGGGCCTGTGGAGCACGTGGCTGCTGGAGGAGAAGCCCAAGGACCTGGGCACCTGGACCAAGGAGGGCGGCGTCGACGTCGTCACCGTGCGCGACAACGCGTACACGGAGGACCTCGCCGGCCGCCCGCACCAGCAGGCCGTGACGGACGCGTTCTTCGAGAAGTTCCCGAACCCGAAAGTGGGCGACACGTTCTCGCCGAACGACGTGAACCACCCGGACTACAACGCGGGGCTCTACAAGTTCACGGGCCCAGGGACGGCCGAGGAAGGCAGCGCGTCCGCGAAGGACGACAAGCAGGGGGCCTATACGTCGCTGGAGTGGTTCATGGGCTCGTACCACACGCAGGTGAAGTGCACCGGCATCGACGAGAAGACGGGCAAGCCGAACCTGGAGTACACGGTGTCGAACAAGGCCCACTTCCAGTCGGGCACCCGCGTGCCGGACAGCTTCCAGAAGGCGGGCCTGCCGGAGTACCTCGTCCCCAATCACGACCGGGGTGAGGGGGTGGGCATCGGTGGTAACTGGCAGCAGCACTACGTCTGGACCGCCAACGGCGTGGAAGCGCCGAAGAAGTAATCGCGCCGCCTGACGCGGGATGCCCTCCCGCGTCCAGGGCGGCCAGCGGAGTGCCTGCTCCCCTGCTGACTCGGGTTGCCCGGAAGCCGGGCGCCCCCCAGCTTCACTCGCATGAGTCACTCCAGTGTGGCGGATGCGCTCGTCCAGACGCTCATCGACGCGGGTGCCGAGCGCATCTACGGCGTCGTCGGCGACAGCCTCAATCCCATCACCGACGCCGTGCGCCGCAGCCAGGGGAAGCTGCGGTGGGTCCACGTCCGGCACGAAGAGGCCGGCGCCTTCGCCGCCTCCGCCGAGGCCCAGCTCAGCGGCAAGCTCGCGGTGTGCGCGGGGAGCTGCGGACCGGGCCACCTGCACCTCATCAACGGGCTCTATGACGCCCATCGCAGCTACGCCCCGGTGCTCGCGCTCGTCTCTCACATCCCCAGCGAGCAGATTGGCACCTCGTACTTCCAGGAGACGCACCCGGAGCTGCTCTTCCGCGAGTGCAGCCACTTCTGCGAGATGGTGTCCAACCCCAAGCAGGCCCCGCGCCTGTTCCGGCTCGCCGCGCGGACGGCGCTGGCGAAAGGCGGCGTATCCGCCGTGGTGCTTCCCGGAGACATCGCCGCGCTCGATGCGGCCGAGGACGTCCCCTCCAGCTTCTCCACCGCGCTCCCCGTGGTCCGCCCGGCCGACGCGGAGTTGGACCGGCTGGCCGCGCTGCTCAACTCCGCCTCACGGGTGACGGTGTTCTGCGGCAGCGGCTGCAAGGGCGCCCACGCGGAGGTGCTCGCGCTGGCCAAGGCGCTCCAGTCTCCCGTGGGCCACGCGTACCGCGGCAAGGAGTGGGTGGCCTACGACAACCCCTACGACGTGGGCATGACGGGCCTGCTGGGCTACGGCGCGGCGTACGAAGCCATGCACGCGTGTGATGTCCTCCTGCTGCTGGGCACCGACTTCCCCTACGACGCGTTCATGCCCGTGAAGCCCCACATCGCCCAGGTGGACGTGCGGCCAGAGCACCTGGGCCGCCGCTCGCGCCTGGACCTGGGCGTCTGCGGCGACATCCGGGAGACCTTGCGCGCCCTCCTTCCCCGGCTGGAGCAGAAGGAAGACCGGCGCCATCTGGAGGATGCACTGGAGGAGCTGGCCAAGGCGCGGCGCAAGCTGGACACCCACGTGCGCAACGTCGGCTCGCACCGCCCCCTGCATCCGGAGTACGTGGCAGCCCTGCTCGACGAGGTGGCGGCCGACAACGCCGTCTTCACCGTGGACACGGGCATGTGCAACGTGTGGTCCGCCCGCTACCTGCGCGCCACCGCCGAGCGGCGCATCATCGGCTCCTTCACGCACGGCTCCATGGCCAACGCGCTGCCTCAGGCCATTGGCGCGCAACTGCTGTACCCGGACCGGCAGGTCATCTCCATGTCCGGGGACGGCGGCTTCGCCATGCTGATGGGCGACTTCCTCACGCTGGCGCAGTACGACCTGCCCGTGAAGGTCGTCATCTTCAACAACAGCTCGCTCGGCATGGTGAAGCTGGAGATGCAGGTGTCGGGCTACCCGGACACGGAGACGGACCTGGTGAATCCAAACTTCGCGAAGCTGGCGGAGGCCGTGGGCGTCATGGGGCAGCGCGTGGAGGCCCCCGGGGATGTGCGCGGCGCCTTCGAGCGAGCCCTCGCACACCCGGGGCCCGCCCTCGTCGACGTCGTCACGGACCCGCACGCGCTCTCCATGCCGCCCCGGGTCACCGCGAAGCAGGTGGCGGGCTTCGCCCTGGCGATGACCAAGCTCGTCTTCACCGGCGAGGGCGGCGAGGTGCTGGACACGGTGGAGGCGCAGCTCCACCACTGAGGTCCTCACTCGAGGGTGGCCAGGAACTCCGCGCCGTTCGCCTCGCACCAGCGCCGGTAGGTCGCCAGCCGCTCGGCGGAGCCGACGCTCTTGGTGACCCGGCCCTCGGCGTCCAGGTACTCGATGGCGCCGCGCACGGTGATGAGGATGACGACCGGCTCGTCACCGATGGCCATCCAGCTGTCGGTGTTGCCCGCCGGCTCGTAGACGTAGCCACCGGGTCCCACCACGTCGCCGGTGTCGAGCAGCTTGCGCGTCCCGGAGAGGTTGACGGCATGCACCTCGCCCGTGTGTCGGTGGCGGGGAATCAGGGTGCCGGGCTCCAGCCGGAAGATGTACATCCAGCCCGAGCCATCCCGGAAGAAGCGCAGCGGCTTGAAGGAGAGGCCGGGCGGGCCCATGGGAATCCAGGGCATGCGCGCGGGGTCGACGGGGTGTGACGTGAGGGACTGGGCAGCGGGGCTCATGGGGGCTCCAGTGTTCGGTTGAGAAGTGCCGACAGGGTGCCCCCTCCATGGCCCGCCGACAGGTCCAGGTTTGACGAATCTCATTGGGCCAATCTATGGAGGTCCCTGGCATGGACCTTCACGTCGACCTCAAGGACCGCAGGGACCTGGCGGGGCAGATCTACCGGGGCCTGCGAGCGCAGATTCTCGACGGTCGCCTGCGCGGCGGAGAGCGGGTACCGCCCACGCGCGAGCTGGCCCGGCGGCTGGGCGTGTCGCGCAACACGGTGAGCGTCGCCTACGAGTGGCTGGGTGCGGAGGGGCTGCTCGCGGGGCGCAGCCGTGCGGGCAGCATCGTCCAGGAGCCGCCTCGGGAGCACGCCCCGCGAGGCAGGGCCTCCGCTGGAGTGAAGCTGCGCCCTCGGGCCATCTGGAGCGAGCTGCCCACCCCTCGCC
>NZ_JABUMQ010000261.1:0-16632 GCF_013336645.1 Myxococcus sp. CA039A
GCCCACCCCCGTCGGCCTCGGCCTCAAGACGTGTCTCACCCTGCTGGGCGTCGCCCTCGCGGTGAGAGTCGTGTTGGCGCTCGGCACCGACGTCTACTTCGACACCGCCTACTACTGGCAATGGGCCCAGCGGCTCGACTGGGGCTACTACGACCATCCGCCGCTCATCGCCTGGCTCATCGCCGCGCTCGGCATCCACGGCACCGCGTTCCTCTGCGGCACCGGCACCGTGGTCGCCGTGTGGGGACTGGCCCGGGACGTGTACCAGAGCCGTGAAGCCGCCTGGCGCGCGGCGGCCCTGTGGAGCGTGGTGCCCGGAGGCATGGTGGCCGGCGTCTGGGCCACACCGGACACCGCCCTGCTGCTGCTCTGGACGCTCGCGCTGTGGGCGCTGTGGCGCGAGCGCTGGCTCTGGGCGGGGCTGGCTTCGGGCCTCGCGGTGCTGGCCAAGTTCCCCGCGGTGCTGCTGGGCGTGGCCTTCCTCGTCACCGCGCTGAAGCACCGACGCCTGCCCCGAGGCGCCTGGGGCACCGGCGTGCTGGCCGCGCTGTTCCTCGTGCCGGTGTTGCTGTGGAACGCACGGCACGACTGGGTGGGCATCGCCTTCCAGCTCCGCCATGGCCTGGAGGGACAGGGCGGGTGGAAGACGCTGGGCGAGTTCCTCGGAGGCCAGTTCGCCTTCGGCGGTCCGGTCATCTTCCCGCTCGCGCTGGTGTACGCGCTGCGAGGACCTCGCGAGCAGTTCCTGCTGCGCATGGCGGCCCTGGTGCCCCTTTTGTTCTTCGGCTACGCGGCGTCGCGCGCGCGAGGCGAGGTCAACTGGACGACCATGGCCTACCTCTCCGTGTGCGTGGGCGTCGCGGGCATGCGGCGCCCCTGGCAGCTCGCGGCGGCGTTCTCAGGCCTCGCGGTGGTGCTCGCCGTGACGCTGCACCTGTTCTTCCCCATGCTGCGCTTCAAGCGCGATACGGCCCTGTGGCGCACGCACGGCTGGGAGGTGCTGCGCGCGCTGTCCGCACCCGAGAAGCTCTTCCCCGAAATGAAGCCAGGCGACGTCGTCGCCGTGTACGCCGGCAACTACCAGCTCGCGTCAATGATTGCCCACTACTCGGGCATCCCCGTGGGGACCGCGGGCCTGGTGCGCATCAGCCAGTACGACGTGTGGCCAGAACCACTCGTCCCTCCGGGAAAAGACGTGCTCTGGGTGGAAGAAGATGGGCCCCTCCCGCCGCCCGCGTTGACCAGTCATTACGAGTCAATGGAAGACCCGGCCGAGCTGGTTGGAACTTTCCAGGGCCGCCGTCTGCATTTCTTTCGGGTGTGGTGGGTGCGGGGCAAGAAGCCCTGACCCTCCCCGGAGGGCATGACAACTTCCAATCGCAGTCATCGATAACCAGGGAAACCGTCTTTGCTCATTAAGCGGGGTCCCCCTCATGTCGACTGTGTCCAGTGCGGGTTCGCGCCGAGTCGCCACCGCCACCACCGCCGCGGCAGCCACGCCTCCCACCGTGCGTCAGGGCTCCAAGGGCGCGACAGTGACAACGCTTCAGAAGAAGCTGGCCGCCGCGGGCTTCAACCCGGGCCCCATCGACGGGGACTTCGGGCCGAAGACGCGCGCCGCGGTGCTGTCCTTCCAGAAGGCGAAGGGCCTGAAGCAGGACGGAATCGTCGGCCCGAAGACCTGGGGCGCGCTGAACGCGGGGGGCGTGAAGCCTCCGCCCAAGCCGCAGCCAGGGACGAAGGGCACCGCGGAGGCGTTCGTCCAGAAGGCGCTCGCGCAGAAGGGAGACCGGTATGTCTTCGGCGCGGAGACGAACCTGAACGACCCCAACCCGTCCAAGTTCGACTGCTCGGAGCTGGTGCAGTGGGCCGCGCACCAGGCGGGCGTCTCCGTCCCCGACGGCACGATGAACCAGGTGCCGTACTTCAAGCAGAAGGGCACCACCATCTCCGTCGACGAGGCCCTGCGCACGCGCGGCGCGCTGCTGTACCGGCCCGGCCACGTGGCCATCAGCCTGGGCGACGGGCGCACCATTGAAGCGCGAGGCTCCGCGTACGGCGTGGGCATCTTCAACGCCAATGGCCGAGGCTGGACATCCGGCGCGCTCATCCCTGGCCTCAAGTACGGGTGAGCCGGGGACGACGGGTGTAGAGTGCGGCCACCGGCGCTCCCATGGCGCCGGAAGTGCTCCGCATGGACCTCGCCCTCTTCCTCGTCGGTCTCGTCAAAGTCGTGCTGGGCGGCCTCATCGCCGCGCTGGGCATCTGGCTCGCGCTGCGCGGCCTGAGCCGCATCCTCGGCACCAATCCGGTGGAGGAGCTGCGCCAGGGCAACACCGCCGCCGGCATCGTCCACGCCACCAGCCTCGTGTCGCTGGGCATGCTCGTGCAACACGCGGTGCAGGCCACGTCGGACGCGGTGGACCTCACCGTGCGCACCCAGCCCTTCCATCCGATGATGGCGGGCAAGCTGCTCGCGGTGGCCGCGTTGCACGTGGGCCTGTCGCTGGGAGTCGGCGTCGCGGTGCTCGCGCTGGGCATCCTCCTGTTTGACAGGATGACACCCGGCATCGATGAGCTGGCCGAGGTGCGCAAGGGCAACATCGCCGCCGCGCTCATCCTCTCCGCCATCCTCCTCGTCCTCGCGCTGCTGACGGCGCCGGGGCTCCAGGCCGCCCTCAACGGGCTCATCCCCTTCCCCCAGCTTCCCGAGGGGACGATGGTCGCTCCCGGATAGCGGGAGGGCGTCGTCGAGCCCATGTCCACCAGCTCCGGCATGAAGATGGCCTTCAAGCTGCTCCTCGCGCTGCTCGGCGTGGGGAGCTGCCTGTGCTGCTGTGGCCTGGGGATGATGGGCCAGTTGGCGGACATGAACGTGCGCTCGAACGTGCCTGTCCCGCCCGTGGGCGAGGGCGCGGTGGAGCTGGGCACCGTGCTGATTCCCGCCGACACGTCGCTGTCGCGCGCGCGCACGTATGACTGGAACGCGGAGAGCATCCATCCCCCCGGGAACCGGCTGACGTACGGCCTGGGCGACACGCTGGACGCGTGGCTGGAGGACCAGCACAAGGTCTTCGGGCGCAGGCTTCGCTACCGCTCCCTCGGCGGTGAGCGCTTCACGTATCAGCCGCCGCGCGGCTGCTCGGCCGACATGCGGTGCATCTACGAGGAGCTGATCCGCAGCAACGAGGGGCCGGTGAAGGCGCTGGGCGAGCGCTTCGTTACGTCCGTGCGCGAGCGGAACCTGGACTCCGCGCAGGCCGCGCAGCTCATCCTCAACTTCGTGCAGCGCATCCAGTACGAGCTGCCCCTGGACGAGCCCTTCGGCATCATCCCCCCCGCGCTGGTGCCCGCTCGCAACAAGGGCGACTGCGACTCCAAGGCGGTGCTCGCGGTGATGCTGCTGCGGCAGGTGGGCATCGACGCGGTGATTCTCTACTCGGACCCGCTGGCCCACGCGGCGGTGGGCGTGGGCCTGCCGGGCACGGGCACCCGCATGCGCCACGGTGGGCGCACCTACCAGTACGCGGAAGTCACGGCCGAGGGCTGGCCGGTGGGCATGATTCCGCCCAAGTACGACAAGCCCCGGCTGTGGCGGGTGATGGCGCTGGAGTCCAGCACCTCCGGCTAGCGCGCCTCCACGGGGGGCGCGGCGAGCACCTCGCGCAGATACCGCTCGTACGCCTCCTTCATCGGAAGCTCCGAGTCCACCCCGAGCCGGCGGCGGGTCGTCAGGTGGCGTGAGCCATCGCGAGGGTCCACGCCTTCCTTCGTGTAGTGCTCCCAGCGGATGGCCGAGCCCCGGCGCTGCCAGAGCGCCAGCTCGTTGAAGTTGATGCCCCGCTGGAAGAGCAGCTCGTGCTTGAAGGACACCGGGCGCCCGTCCAGCTCGCGCGTGGCCTGCGCCGCGCTCAGCCCCTCCTTGCGCAGCGTCCAGTAACACCAGCCGTGCAGCGAACACCGCGTGCCATCCGCCTGGCGCCACGCGAAGTAGTCCAGCACCGAGCGCTCATCCGCGCCCAGCCACACGCGCCCATCGAACACGGCCGGAACGCCCAGCGCGTGCGTGAAGGTGGCGCTCGCGAGGCCCGCGGACAGCGACACCAGCTTCTCCACCTCGCGGTCGTACAGCGACCAGTCCGGCCGGAAGAGCACGGAGATTTCGTCGCTCTGCGTGTACGCGTACGCGCCCTGGAGCTCCTCCAGCAACGCGCTGGCCGTGCGGACCATCAGCCGGTGGAAGAGCGGGTCGAAGGGCTTCTCGAAGCGCTCCTGCGTGAAGCGGGAGAAACCACGTCCATCCACGCGCACCACCGCCCACGCTCCAGGCAGGAGGCGCAGGTCATGGAACATCTCGCCTCGTCGCATCCGCTGGGCCAGCTCATCCGGGTCCCACATCTCGCTCCTCCTTCCAGTCCTCGACGATGAAGCCGCCGTCGGCGGCCCACTTCACGTGGGACAGCGAATCGAAACCTTCCTCGATGCTCGGCCGCCGCAGGCACTTCACCGTGGCGTACAGCGCCACCTCCGGCACCCTGGCACGGCCCTCTCGCTTCGCGTTCCGTGCCAGGCAGTCCGCGAGCCGCGACTCGAAATAGAAGCCGAGCACTCGCGCACCCTGCTCGTGCCCCAGGGCGATGAGCGGCGCGCGCTGCTCCAGCGTGGGGTGCGTGTTGTCCACCACCACCGAGCGCCCCGCGCTCAGGGCCTCGACGATGAGCCTGCGCTGCCGGGCCTCCTTGCGCCGCGCATGCGGCCACAGGTCCTTGCTCACCAGCACGTGCGTGTCCGCGAAGCGGCGCTGGAAGAAGCGGCTCTTGCCGGAGGCCTGTAACCCGATGAAGAGGATGAGTTCCATGACGGAGCCCCTCCCGACGCGACGCCCGAGCCTCGGCTGACGCTCGGCACGCGGGCTCCGGTGAGGGCGACCTCCGAGAGCACGGCACCTCTAGCGCGCACGTCTACCCGACGCTCCGCGCGCTGTGTGGCTTTGCACAGCTCACACGCCCGCCACCCCGATTGTGTTGATTCGGCTCGATTGTCCGGATTAACAATTAAGTCTCGAATTACACAAATTAAAGAGCTGTCGTAATCCGCCGCTCGGACTGGAGCAGCAGGCGGCGGGAGCAGCACGAAGCGCAACCCGAACAGGAGACACCGAATGGAAACCCCCTTCTCGTCGTATGCGGGACGCTGGCGTCGGCTCTCTGTCATGGCCCTGGGCTGGGGCCTCCTCGCACCGCTGCCGGTGCTCGCGGCGTCGAAGCAGCCGTCACGCGCGGGAGTCGAGCGCGGCGCGGCGCTTCCCGCGCGCATCGTCGACACGCTGGCCGCGAGCGCGGCGCGGCCCGCCACGGGCCTCTCGGCCTCTGTGAGCGGACGTCACGCGCTCGTCACGGGGACAGGCCGCGTCTTCCACCGCACGGACAACACCATCCATGCGCTGAGGACGCTGGCGGTCCCCAAGACGCAGCTGCAGTTGCACGTCTGGGAGGAGGAAGGCGCGGACGGACAGCGCCAGGACTTCTTCGCCTACAGCCGGGGCGGCACGGAGCTGGTGGGCCGCGCGCAGCCCACGACGTACCAGGTGCGCCTGGAGCACGCGCGCTTCGACCCGCTGCGCGAGGCGGTGCCCCTGGTGGCGGGCCTCCTCGCAGCGGACGCGGAGAACACGCTGTCGCTCGTGCAGCTCCAGGCCACGCCGCTGCCGGAGCTGCGTGAGGCGCTGGAGCGCGAGGGAGGCAAGGTGCTGCGCTTCCTCACGGACCACACGTTCCTGGTGGAGATGAGCGCGGACACCCGCAAGCGCGTGACGGAGCTGCCCTTCGTGCGCTGGGTGGGGCCGTACCATCCCGAGTACCGCGTGGAGGGCGTGCTGCGCGATGCCCTGACGGGGCGCGCGGCGCGACTGGAGCCGCAGCGCTACTCCATCATGGTGGGCGAGCGCGGCGCGGCGCGGCAGGGAGAGGTCGCCGAAGCGGTGCGCAAGCTGGGCGGCACGGTGGAGCTCATCGAGGCGGGAGGCCTGCGCCTGGAGGCCACGCTCACCCAGCCCCAGCTCGAGCGGCTGGTGCGCTCCAATGCGGTGCAATACATCGACCGCTGGGGTGGGCCGGGTGAAGTGGACATGAACAACGTGCGCGAGGTGGGCGGCGCCAACTACCTGGAGAAGTACGAGACCTGGACCGGCCAGGGAGTGCGCGGGGAAATCTTCGACACCGAGCTGCGCACGACCCACCAGGAGTGGGCCACTCCCCCCCTCATCCACAGCACGTCCAGCGCCGGCAGCGCGCACGGCACGAGCTGCTACAGCATCAACTTCGCCAGGGGCGTGGACGCCAACGCGCGGGGCCTCCTGCCCGACGGTCAGGGCATCTTCTTCCTCTACAGCCAGTCCACGCAGTTCGGCGGCACCAAGTCGCGCTACGACATCAACCGTGAGCTGACGGACCCGGCCGGCCCGTACCGCGCAGTGTTCCAGACGTCGAGCGTGGGCAGCGCGCTGGGCACCGCGTACACCACCATCTCCGCCGAGGTGGACGACTACCTGTTCAAGCACCCCATCCTCAGCACCCAGTCGCAGAGCAACGCGGGCACGCGCAACTCGCGGCCCCAGGCGTGGGCGAAGAACATCGTCTCCGTGGGCGGCTTCTACCACTACGACAACGCCAGCCCCGGGGATGACCGGTGGAACGGCGGCGCCAGCATCGGCCCGGCGGCCGACGGTCGCATCAAGCCGGACCTCTCGTTCTTCTATGACGCGGTCCGCGCGGCCAACAACACGAGCAACAACTCGTATTACAACTTCAGCGGCACCAGCGCGGCCACGCCGCAGACGTCGGGCCACTTCGGCCTGCTGTTCCAGATGTGGCACGAGGGCGTGTGGGCCGGCTTCGGCGGTGGGACGGATGTCTTCGACAGCCGCCCGAAGATGGCCACCGCCAAGGCGCTGATGATCAACCTGGCGTCCCGCTACGAGTGGACCCTGGGCGGCACCAACGCCGACCTGACGCGCGTGCGCCAGGGCTGGGGCCACGCGGACGTGGAGCGCCTGCACACGCGCGCCGCACAGACGAGCATCATCAACGAGACGGACAACCTCCTGCCCCTGGGCATCAACACCTACTCGGTCGCCGTGCCGCAGGGAGAGAAGGAGTTCAACGTCACCCTCGTCTACACGGACCCGGCGGGCACCGTGGGCGCCGCGCAGGCGCGCATCAATGACCTGTCGGTGCGCGTGACGTCGCCGTCGGGCGTCATCTACTGGGGCAACAACGGGCTGTCCGCGGGCAACGTCTCCACGCCCGGCGGCGTGTCCAACACGGTGGACACCGTGGAGAACGTCTTCGTCCGTGAGCCCGAGGAGGGCACCTGGACGGTGGAAGTGCTGGGCGACCAGATTGTCCAGGACACGAACCTGTCGACGCGCGCCATCGACGCCTTGTACGCGCTCGTGGTGAGCGGCGGCCTCATCCAGCCGTAGTCGTCCCCCGACGTCGGGTGGGCCGGTGTTCCCTCGCGGGGCACCGGCCCGCCCACCGCGCGACACGGCTCCATCCGAGACACTGGCCGTCGTCGCGCCCGGATGGCATGACAGGGCCCCATGGCCCGTGACGTCTCCTTCTTCGACCAGCTCGGCTCACTGCTCGCCCGCGAGCGCGAGGCCGAGAAAGCCCGCCTGGCCACCCTCGCCGAGGGCCTGTCCCTCCATGAGCGCGAGGAGCAGGGCCTGTCCGTCCTGGACCTGGAGACCGTCGAGGAGGAGGTCGGCCTGGGCGGCCGCGTCCTGCTCACGCTGGCCCGGGCCGATCGCGCGAGACTGCCTTCCCGGCTCCACAACGGCGACCTCGTGGCCGTGTTCCCCCGCCGAGCCGAGGTGAGCGAGCCCGCGAAGGCCCTCATCTCACGCGCCAGCGCCACGCGCCTCCAGCTCGCCTTCGACCGCTCGCCTCCGCCGTATGTCCACGAGGGCCTGCTGCGGCTGGACGTCGTCCCTAACGACATCACCTACGAGCGGATGCGCAACGGCCTCCAGCGCGTGAAGGCGATGGACAAGGGCCTGGAGCGCCGCAAGCGCGAGGTCCTCCTGGGCAACGAGCCCCCGCGCAGTGACACGCCCCGCCCCTTCGAAGCCGGCCGCCCCCTCAACCCGGAGCAACTGGACGCGGTGGGACGCGCGCTCGCCGCCGAGGACTTCTTCCTGGTCCACGGCCCGCCGGGCACCGGCAAGTCCACCGTGCTGGCGGAGGTCGCCGCGCAAGCCGTGGCCCGGGGCCAGCGCCTCTTGTGCACCGCCGCCAGCAACGCCGCCGTGGACCACCTCTTGGACCTGTGCCTGGCCCAGGGCCTGCGAGCGATTCGCGTGGGCCACCCCGCCCGCGTCGCCGCCCGGCTCCAGGAGCACACGCTGGACATCGTCGTGGAGGAGCACCCCGACCGCATCATCTCCAGGGACCTCTTCGACGAGGCGTTCTCCCTGCTGGGCTACGCGCGGCGCCAGCGCACCCAGGGCCGCAGCCGCGAGCGCTTCTCCAACGCGCGCTCGTCCACGACGGAGGCCAAGGCGATGCTCGACGAGGCCCGCGCGCTGGAGCGCAAGGCGGTGCGCTCCGTGCTGGCCAACGCGGACGTCGTCTGCGTCACGCTCGCGAGCCTCGAGTCGAGCGTGCTCTCCGGCGAGAAGTTCGACCTGGCGCTGCTCGACGAGGCCACCCAGGCCACCGAGCCGCTCGCGCTCCTGGGCTTCCTGCGCGCGCCCATCGTCATCCTCGCCGGAGACCCGCAGCAGCTGCCCCCTACCGTGCTCTCCCAGGAGGCCGCCCGCGCGGGCCTCGCGGTGAGCCTCTTCGAGCGGCTGCTCGCGGACCACGGCGACGGCGTCAAGCGCATGCTGCGCGAGCAGTACCGGATGAACACGCGCATCATGGACTTCCCCTCCCGCGAGATGTACGGCGGCGCGCTGCGCGCCCACCCCTCCGTCGCGGACCGCACGCTCGCGGACGTCCTGCCTCCCGACACGCAACTGGACGCCCCGCCCGTCCTCTTCCTCGACACCGCGGGCAAGGGCTTCGATGAAGAGGTGGAGCCCACCACCCGCAGCCTCTTCAACACGGGCGAGGCGGACCTGGTGGAGGCTCGCGCCCGCGCGCTGCTCGCGGCCGGCCTGTCCCAACGGGAGCTCGCGGTGATTACCCCCTACAGCGCCCAGGCCCACCGCCTGCGCGAGCGCCTGGAGTCCTTCGCCCCCGACGTCGAGGTGGACACGGTGGACGCGTTCCAGGGCCGGGAGAAGGACGCCATCCTCGTCTCCCTCACCCGCTCCAACAGCGAGGGACAGGTGGGCTTCCTCAACGACTTGCGCCGGATGAACGTCGCCCTCACCCGCGCCCGCCGACACCTCTTCGTCGTGGGCGACTCCGCCACCCTCAGCGCGCATCCCTTCTACGCACGCTTTATCGAAGGGACTCAAACGACCGAGGGCTACCGCTCCGCCTGGGAGTGGCCGGACGCCCTCTGAAACATCCAATCCCTCTCAGTGATACAGGTCTCGCCTGACCCAGCCCTGGGGTACTACGCAAGGACTGTCAGGGTCATGATCCAAAATTTGTCGCCTGGGCGAACCAAATTTGTCACCTGACCCTCTCCATGCGGGGTTCAGTGCCCGGATATCGAGCATTTGGCTCCAAACCCGCTGTCGGGCACGAGACGTGCTTGTGCCCCAGGGTGGGGAGGAACCGCCACATGTCTCAGCGGCCGAATGTCACGAAGGAAAACGACGTCTGGGTACTCCGTATCGAGAAGGAGAACGGGAGGGTCCAGGAGTATCGCTGTGCGACGGAGAATCAGGCGCGGCAGCTCGCGCTGGTGATGTCCAAGCCCGATACCGGGGCGCCGCCACGGCCTCCCTCGCCGCCGCGCTAGAGACAGGACACGCGCTGGGGTAAGCCACGGGGAGGAGTCGCCCGTGTCCACCTCGCTCGAATCCCGCTTCGTCGACGCCCAGGGTCTGCGCCTTCACGTGCGCTGGCGCCCGGGCGCCGACACCGCGCCCGCCGTGCTGTTCCTCCACGGCTGGCTGGACCACTCCCACAGCTTCGATGGCGTCATCGAGCATGTGCCCGCCCATTGGCGACTGGCGCTGCTCGACTTCCGGGGCATGGGACAGAGCGCGCACGCGCCGCCCGAGGCCCACTACCAGTCCGGTGACCACCTCCTGGACATGGAGGCCGCACTGGATGGGCTGGGGCTGGGCAAGGCGCACCTGGTGGGCCACTCGCTGGGCGGCATCGTCGCGCTGACGTACGCGGCCGTGCGGCCGGAGCGGGTGCTCGGCCTGTCGCTCATCGAAAGCATGGGTCCCACCGGCGGCCCGCCCGAAGTCGCGGTGGCGCGGCTGCGAGGTTTCATGAATGACTCGCGCCGGCCCCCGAATCGCAAGCGCTACCCGGATGTGGCGTCCGCGGCCGCTCGCCTGCGCGAGAACAACCCCTCCTTGCCGGAGGCCGCCGCCTTGCATCTGGCCGAGCACGGCACCGAGCCGTACGAAGGGGGGGTGGCCTTCACGTTCGATTCACGACACCGTCGCCGCTTCGCGCAAGGGTACGACGAAGCACAGTGGCTCGCGCTCCAGGCCGCGCTCACCTGCCCGGTGCAGCTCATCCGGGGCCAGGAGGGCCTGTGGCCCGACGCTCCGAAGTTGGATCGCCGGGTTCTGGCCCTGCGCACCCTCGTGGCGCCCCCTCAAATGATTCCGGGGGGACATCACGTGCATATGGAGCAGCCCGCCGAAGTCGCCCGCGCACTGGCCGACTTCATCCGCTGAAGAGGCCCGCACCGGTCAGAACCCCTGGAAAACTCTTTCACCTTCCAGGGTAACTCCGTTCCCTCCACGGCCCTCTCCGGCGACTGCGCATCTCAACCCCTTGAATTCAGGACACCACCCTAGGTCCCACGGGTTGGTATGCGAATTGGAGAGGGGGAAGTCGGCGGATCACGCACCGGACCCAGACGGGTGCGTGTGGGGAGAAGGGTGAGGAGCGGACAATGGGGATGGGGTTGAGGGGGCGAGTCCTCGCGTTGGCGGTGCTCGTCGCCACCGGACTGGTCGGCTGCCACGAGGGTGATGAGACCCGCGCGGTGCATGCGACAGCGGTGGTGGACATGGACGTGCTCGACTTCGGGGAGGTGCCGGTGGGCGAGTGGCGGGAGCGCGAGGTGCGCATCCGCAATGTCGGCTATGTGCCCTTCTTCGCCATCGAGGCACTGGCCATTGTCGGCAACCCCTCTTACGAGGTGGAGCTGGCGGAAGGTGGCGGCCGGGTGATGCCGGGCGAATCCCATCTGGTGCGCGTGCGCTTCCATCCGCTCGGCGAGGGCGTGACGGAAGAGACGGTGTACGTCTCCACCGACGCCAACCAGGGCGCGCAGGCGCAAGTGCGCGTCACGGGCCTGGGCACGCCCACGCAAATCATCATCGACCCGCCGGTGCTCGACTACGAGACGCTGGAGGTGGACAGCGAGCGCAACCTGGAGGTCACCATCACCAACCCGGTGGACCTGCCGCTGACGCTGGCGGTGCGCGGCGACTGGCCGGACCCCTTCACGCCGGACACCATCACCATTCCTCCCCTGTCCTCGCGCAAGGTGAGCACGCAGTACCTGCCGCGTGCGCTGGGCGCCATGGACGCGCGACTGGAGGTGCGCTCGTGCGAGACGTGTACCGCGTCGGTGGTGGACCTCAAGGGCCACTCGGTGGCCACGGCCTTCGTGTTCGACCCGGCGCCGGTGCCGTTCGACTTGATTCCGGTGCATGAGCGCACGCAGTCCTTCACGCGGGCGCGCAACATCACCTGGCGGCCAGTGACCATCGCCCAGCTCGTCACCAGCGACCACGCCTTCGTGCCGCTCTCCAAGCCGGAGGGCTCCACGGTGGCGCCGGGCGAGGTGGTGGAGCTGAAGATGGAGTTCGCCGCGCGCTTCTCCGGCCCCAACGTGGGCGACCTCAAGGTGCACTACGCCTCCGACAAGCCTCGGCGGTCGGAGGTCATCCTGGATGCGCGAGGCGGCCGTCCCACCCTGGCGGTGACGCCGGTGGCGCTGGACTTCGGAGAGCTGCCGGTGGGCGGCAAGGTGGAGCGGGTCATCCGCATCTCCAACGCGGGCACCAACGGCTCGCTGCGCTTCGTGGGCGTGACGGCGGATGGCGCCAGCACCCAGTTCAGCGTGGACGTGCCCACGCGCGGCACGCAGCGCTATCCGTGGACGGCGGGCGCGTGGCCCGCGTTCGAATCCGGCGGTCTGGAAATCGCGCCGGGCAACGACGCGCTGGAGCTGAAGGTCTACTTCGAGCCGACGTCGGAAGGCAGCTTCCAGGCGCGGCTGCGCGTGCGCTCCGACGACGTGTTCAACCCGGAGCGAGAGGTCATCCTGACGGGCCGGGCGCGCACCAGCGGACCGTGCGTGTACGAGCTGCGGCCCCAGCCGGTGATGGACTTTGGCAACGTGGTGCCGGGCCGAGGCGCGGTGCTGGGCTTCTACTTCCGCAACCCGGGCCGCGCGGAGTGCGCGGTGAAGGACGTGCACCTCTCCAACGACGCGAATGGCGCCTTCTTCATGCCGGGCGGCAAGCTCACCGGTGGCGTCGTGCTCTACGACACGGCCTTCAGCGCCATGGTGGCCTTCCGGCCCTCGGCCGAGGGTGAGTACACGGGCGAACTGAAGCTGACGGTGAACAACCCGGCGGCGCCCACCGTGACGTTGCCCCTCAAGGGCGTGTCGAAGGCGAGCTGCCTCGTCGCCACGCCCGCCTACGTGGACTTCGGCCCCATCCGCTACGACTGCGCCGCGGCGCCGCGCAAGACGTACATCGCCAACCGGTGCAGCGAGCCTGTCACCGTCACGGGCGCCGACATCGGCAATGGCACCAGCACCCAGTTCTCCCTGCTGACGCCCATCACCCAGCCGCGCACGCTGCTGGCCGGCGAGGGCTTCGAGCTGGAGGTGGACTACGCGCGCAACGTGCTGGGTCAGCACTACACGCCCATGTACCTGCGCGCCGCGAACGAAGCCGCGCCCTTCCTGGTGCCGCTGATTGGCGAGACGAACCACGAGGGCATCCAGGTGGACCGCTACACGCAGGGCACCGACAGCCAGCTCGACGTGCTCTTCGTGGTCTCCAACACGACGACCATGGACCCGTACCAAGAGCGCCTGAAGTCGGCGATTCCCGGCTGGCTGGACTACGCGCGGCAGCAGAACGTGGACGTGCGCGTGGGTGTCACCAGCACGGGCCTCGTGCAGCGCGGGCCACAGTGTGGGGGTGGCGCCAACGGCGGCGAGGCGGGCCGGTTGTTCCCGGTGGACGGCAACCGCGCGCGGGTGCTCTCCAGCAACAGCCCCAACGCGGCGGCGGGGCTCCAGTCCAACATCGACGTGGGCCTGTGCCACAACCTGGTGCAGGGCCTGGAGACGATGCGCCAGGCGCTCTCCGCGCCCCTGTCCGAGCAGACGGACGACCCGCGCACCGCGCAGCCCAACGACGGCAACTGGGGCTTCACGCGGCCAGCGGCGAGAATGGCGGTGGTGGTGCTGGCGGACGAGGACGACAACTCGGGCTTCGTGCCGGACAGCTACATCCAGTTCCTCCAGACGTTGAAGGGCACGGGCATGTCACACCGCAGCCAGCTCTACGCGCTGGTGCCCACCGACAGCCGCTGCACCACGGCGGGCAGTGACGCGGACCGCTTCGTGGCGGTGGCGCGTGGCACGGGCGGACGGGCGGAGTCCATCTGCGAGGGCGACTACCGCCCCCTGCTGGACTCGGTCATCCAGCGCGCGGGGGACCTGCAGGCGGACTTCCCGCTGACGGCGGAGCCCGCGGGAGCCGCGGAGATGACAGTGCGCGTGCAGGGCCAGTCGGTGCCGGAGGCCCAGTGGTCGTATGACGAGGATGCGAACGCCATCGTCTTCGGAGGCGCGGCGGTGCCGAGGCCCGGACAGACGGTGGAGGTGCGCTACCGCAGCGTGTGCAAGGTACCGCCCGCCGCTCCCTGAGGTATGGCGCCCCGCATCCGTCTGGATGCGGGGCGCTGTCGTCGCGGGGAAATGACGCGGCGCGGGCTTCCGCACGTGGCCCCGGCACGGCTATCCTGGCGCGGACGTGGAGACATTCGGCCGCTACGAGCTGTTGCGGAAAATCGCCATCGGCGGGATGGGCGCCGTCTATCTCGCGCGGCAGAAGGGGCCGGTGGGCTTCCAGAAGCTGCTGGTGGTGAAGCGGCTGTTGCCCCACCTGTCCGAGGACGACGAGTTCATCGAGATGTTCCTCGACGAGGGGCGCATCGCCGCGCACCTCAACCACCCGAACATCGCCCAGATTTACGACTTGGGTGACGTGGACGGGCAGTACTTCATCGCCATGGAGTACGTGCATGGCGAAGCGGTGGGGCCCCTGGGACTCAGGGCCCAGCAGCGCAAGCTGTCGATTCCGCTGGCCCTTAAGTGCCGCATCATCGCGGACGCGGCGGCGGGGTTGGATGCGGCGCACAACGCGCGCAGCCCGTCGGGCCGCAAGCTGGCGTTGATCCACCGGGACGTGTCTCCGCAGAACGTGCTCGTCGGCTACAACGGCGGCGTCAAGATCATCGACTTCGGGGTGGCGAAGGCGTCCGGGAAGTTCTCCCAGACGGTGGTCGGCACCATCAAGGGCAAGCACGCGTACATGTCCCCGGAGCAGGCGCGGGGCGAGCCGCTGGACCATCGCTCCGACATCTTCGGGCTGGGGACGGTGTTCTACGAGCTGTTGACGCACCAGCGGCTGTTCAAGCGCGACACGGAGATCGCCACGCTCAAGGCGGTGGTGGGGACGAAGATTGTTCCCCCGTCGGAGCTGTCGTCGGACATCCCCAAGGAGCTGGACGCGATTGTGCTCAAGGCGCTGGCGCGCAAGCGCGACGAGCGCTTCGCGTCGGCCGGTGAGGTCCAGCTCGCGTTGGATGAGTTCCTCGTGCAGCACAAACTGCACGCGACGCCGGCGCACCTCGCGGCCTTCATGCAGGACACGTATTCGGAGGAGCTGGAGGAGGAGCGGCTCGCCGCCGAGCCCACCGTCATCCACTACGACCCGCGCATCGCCGCACGGCAGCAGGCCGCGGCGGCGGCAGCGGCGGCGGGTGACACGGGCAACCATGCGCAGAAGGCCGCGCCGCGTGCGGCGCAAGTGCCTCCGCGCAAGCCGGGGAGCTCATCGCCCTCCGCGCCGGCCTTGCCGTCGAAGCCTCAGGGGAGCGTGTCCTCGTCGTCGACCTCGCCCATGGGGCCTCGACGCGCGGGGGCGGTTTCCTCGACGACCGCCGCGCCTGTTCCGCGAAGCCAGGGCACCAGTGGCGGCTCGCCGGCTCCGGTTGCTCCGGCCAAGGGCGGCACGGGCTCCGGCAAGGCGCCCTCGCCTCCTCCCGGCCGAACGGGTTCCGCGCCCAAGCGCGTGCCGACCCGCCCAGGTCCTCAGGGTGAGCCCGAAGACTCGTAGCCAGGTGCGGGTGAGTCCGGGCCCGGGTTGAACGCCGGACCCGTCTGAGACACCCACTTGCTTCGACCCATCGGGACACGGGAAGCCCGTGCCCGAGGGTTCCACTCACCCGCTCAGCGGTTCTTGCCGTCGAACTGCATCGTCTTCACGTCGCCCAGGTCGACGCCGTCCAGGCAACGCACGTTGATGGCCGCCATCTCCGAGCCGTCCGGGCCCACGCCCCGCGCGAAGGAGCGCACGCCACACTTCGAGCAGAAGACGTGGTGGATGACCTTCTTGTTGAACTGGTAGTCCGTGAGGGCCGCCTCCCCGGAGCGCAGCGTGAACTGCGCAATCGGGGTGAAGCTCAGCATGGAGCCCGTCTTCTGACAGATGGAACAGTTACACGTCACCGCGGGCTGGGAGAGGTCCAGCTTCACCTCGTACCGAACCTGCCCACAGTGACAGCCGCCTTCGTAGCTCTTGAGGTCGCTCATGCGCGGCATCCTGCATCGCCTCCCCGGAGCCACCCACGCGAAATCGCGCGCCGCGCCGCGCCAAACGCGAGCCGCGACACGACACCATCACGTGCCGTGCGGCTGTCCGTGAAACGGCCTGCTACAGGCTCGCGAGCGCCACGCGGTACAGCGCGCGGTAGCCCATGCGCGGCGCGGGCTCGAAGCGCTCCGCGTTGAAGATGTCCTTCAACAGCGACACCCCGTCCGGCGAGGACTGCAAGGCCAGGAGCGACGACTCCAGCGCCGTCACCAACTGCGGCTGAAGCCCCATGGCCACCGGCACCCCGTCATTGGGCGCCTCGTCCGTGTAGGCGATGAGCTCGAAGCGGCGCCCCGCGCCCGCCCCCAGCACATCCTCCACGCCCGTGCCGTACGTCAGCCCCGTGGAAGACGGAGGGCAGAAGACGCTCGTCACGTCCGCCTTGCCGTCCAGCACCGACTCCAGCGCGCCCCGGTAGGAGCCCGTGAAGTGCTGCGCGAAGAAGGCCCGCGCGGGCTCCAAACCCTGCGCCTTCAGGTAGGCCGTGGGCAGCAGGTAGCCCGCCACCGAATCCCGGTCCACCCACGCCGCCGTGGTGCCCTTGAGGCGCTCCACCGTCAGCCCCGCCC
>NZ_JABUMQ010000262.1:0-16563 GCF_013336645.1 Myxococcus sp. CA039A
GGGCAAGAGCCTGGCCTACACCGCGGCTTGCGTGGCCTCCCTCGCGAAGGTGAACGAGGAGGGGCTGGTCTGGTTGGAGCGCGCCGTGGACGAGGGCTTCAATGACGCGAAGCACCTCGCGAAGGACCCGGACCTGGACAACATCCGGAGCCTGCCTGGCTTCGCGCCGCTGGCAGAGCGAGTCGCCGCGGCCGACGCGAAGCAGTACGAGGCCGCGGACCCGGCGCTGCGCGACGAGCTGCTGAAGCGCGCGGACGAGGACCAGGACGTGCGCAAGCTCCTCGTGGCCTCGAATTTCAAGGACGAGGCCGTCAAGACGAAGATGCGCGAGGTCGACGCCAGCAACACGGCCTTCCTCAAGGACGTCATCGCGAAGCGGGGCTGGCCGGGCAAGGCCCTGGTGGGCGCGCGCGCCACCTTCAGTGCGTGGCTGATGGTGCAGCACGCGGACCAGGACGTGGCGTTCCAGGAGCAGGTCCTGCCGATGCTGGAGCAGGCCGTGGCGCGAGGCGAGGGTTCGGCCAAGGAGCTCGCGTACCTCACCGACCGGGTGCTGGTGAACACCGACAAGCCGCAGCGTTACGGCACCCAGTTGGAGCCGGTGGACGGGAAGATGGTGCCCAAGCAGTTGGAGGACCCGGCGAACGTGAACGCGCGTCGCGCCGCCGTGGGCCTCGACTCGGTGGAGGAGTACATCCAGAGCGTCGAGCGGATGAAGGCCGCGATGAACAAGCCGTAAGCTCGCGCGGGCCCTAGAGCACGACGCCGAAGTATTCCGCGAGCGCCCGTCGGCGGGAGTCCTCGTCCAGCACGGTCAGCTCGCGGCGCTCCTTCCCCTCGGTGATGACGAGGGCGCCTTCCTTGAGGGTGACGCGGCCCTTCGGCGTCGCCTTCGTGCAAAGCCGTCGCTGCGTGAAGATGGACTCCGGCGAAGTCTGGTGGTGGTGGCACATGCCGGTGAAGTCCTCCAGCGCGCGCGGGACGAGGGAGAGCGCGTACTGCGCCTCCCAGCCCTGCTCCGAGTCGCGCCACAGCAAGAGCCCCGCGCCGTCGGCGGCCAGCCGGTAGTCGCGTCCGGCGCGTGTCTGCACTCCCCGCTCGTCCAGGCGCAAGGGCTCCAGGAAGCCCTCTCCGAAGCCGACGTCGACGAGCCACTGCTCGCCCCCGTCCTCCACCTGGAGCGTCAGGTGGTCGAACTCCGGGCCGAACGTCCCGTCCCTGGCGTCGGAGGCGACACGCGCGGACAGCGGCGTGACGCTGTAGCCACGCGCGGTGAGCAGCCGGGAGAACAGGCCGTTGAGCTCGTAGCAGAAGCCGCCGCGCCGGCGGGTGACGACCTTGTCGAAGAGGGCGTCCGTGTCGAGCCGGATGGGGCGGCTCAGGTGGATGTCCAGGTTCTCGAACGGCACCGACTCAAGATGCGCCCGGTGCAGCGTGGCCAGCGACGCGTCGGCGGGGGCCTGGATGCGTTCCATGTATCGCGCGGCGTCGAACATGGCGCATGTCTAGCGCGGTCCACCCGGTGGGTGGAACGGGCTTTCCGGGCGGGCGTTGTCGGCCTGACGCGGCGGGAGGCTCCCTCAACTGACGAGGGAGCCTCTGCGGTGAATCCTACTTCGCCGGAGTGCTGGTGACGGGAGGCGGGCGGCGCAGGAAGGACCGCACGCTTTCGAGCTGCAGGCGGTCCGACTCCACGCACAGGCGGATGGACTCCAGCGCCCGGGCGTAGGCGCGCGGCGCGCCCTCCAGCTTGTCGACGCGGGGGCCAAGGAAGGCCTCCAGCTCCGCGCGGTGCTTGTCGTCACAGAGCGAGCCCGTCATCGCGATGAGCCAGCCCAGTTCGTCCGAGCGGACGCGGGTGGCGAGCGTGTCGAAGTGCTCGCGGTAGAAGCTCCACGCCACCTCGCGCGTCTCCGGCTCGGAGAAGGCCCCGGCGAACAGCGGGCGCGCGTCGCGCACGTCGAACTCCGTCATGGCCAGGGTCAGGTTCTCTTTCACCAGGGCCGGGTCCCGGAAGCTGGCGAGCACGTTGATCATCTGGCTGCGCTCGTTGCGGTCCTCCGCCTTGCGCGCGCGGGCGAGCAGCGTGTCGTAGAGGGCGCGGTCGGCGTTGCGCGCGGCCACCGACAGCACCAGCGGCACGGCCTCCGGGTCCACGCTGTCGCGCTTTGCGAGCCACTGGGTCGCCAGGCCCTGGGCCTCGCGCACCAGCGCGGGGTGGTGTCCCGTCATCGTCGCCAGGGCGAGGTGCAGCGAGCGCGTCTGCTTCAGTTCGTCGCTGTCGTTCTTCTTGGGCAACCAGCCCAGGGCCTTGGCGCGAGCGCCGTAGAGCTGCCCCACCCAGGTGCGGAAGCGCGCGCGCTCGGCCGGGGTGAGGTGGTCCTCGTTCACCAGGTAGAGCAGGCGGGCTCCGCCCATGACGAGGGAGCGGCTCGCGTCGGACGCGGTCGCCGGCACCATCTTCAGCGCCTCGCCGAGCGGCAGGTCACCCCGGCGCACCGACGCCTCCACGTCCGCGAGGAGCGCCAGCCGCTCCGGCACCGACAGCGTCTTCTGCGTCGCGGCGAGCACCTGGGTGAGCTGCTGGGACGAGTAGCCCGCGCGGTAGTAGCCCATGCCGCCCGCGTTGAGCAGGACCCACTGGGGGCACTTCCCGAGCGGCAGCTCCAGCTCTCCCGTGCTCTCGGAGAGCAGCTGGCAGACGCGCACGTCCTCCGCGCCGACACCCGCGCGCACGCACACGGGGACGGACCAGGTCTGGTCCTTGGAGGCGTTGGAGCCCGCGGGCAGGTAGCGCTCCTGGGACAGCTTCAGCTTCGGCCGCTTGCCGGCGTCGCACTGCACCTGGGCGGAGACGCGGGGGGCGCCCGGTTGGTCGATGAAGCTGCGGAAGGAGCGGGCGACGTCGGGGCCGGCGGTCTCCGAGAGCGTGGTGGCGAAGTCGTCGGACGTCGCGGTGCCCCACTCGTGCTTGCGCACGTGGGTGCGCAGCATGTCGCGCATCTTGTCCGGTCCCAGCCAGGACTCGAACATGCCGATGATGGCCGAGCCCTTGGCGTAGGTGGTGGAGTTGTCGAAGGAACCGATGACCTCGTCATGCGTCGTCGCGGGCTTGCGCACCGGCAGCGCGGCGGCGAGCTCGTCCGCGCTCATGGCGCCGGACAGCGCGTGGGTGCTGGCGTCCTGACCGAAGCCCCAGCTCGGGTCGAACCCATCCATCTGCTTGCGGTCCAGCCACGACGTCAGCGACTCGTTCAGCCAGATGTCGTCCCACCAGCGGCAGGTGACGATGTTGCCGAACCAGTAGTGGCCCAGTTCATGGCCCGCGATGTTGACGTACCACTTGCGGCGCTGGAGCGTTTCTTCACCGGGGCGGATGAGCGTCAGGGGCTGGCCCAGGGCGACGAGGCCCGGGTGCTCCATGGTGCCCCAGTAGCGAGGCACCACCGCGACGTCGAGCTTCTCGTACGGGTAGGCCTGGTCGAAGAAGTCCTCGAGCACGGTGACGATGCGCGGGGTGACGCTGGCCGCGTACGCCGTCTCCGGGCCGCGACCCTTGGGGACGATGAAGCGCAGCGGCACCTTGTTGCGGCCGGTGGTGCCCGCGTCCACCACGTCGAAGGGCCCCACGACGAAGGCCACGAGGTAGCTGGGCATGGGCTTGCTGTCGCGGAAGGTGATGCGCTGGAGCCCGTCGGGCAGCGTCTCCTTCGCCTCGATGGCGTGGTTGGCGAGCGCCACATCACCGGCCTTCACGGTGAAGCGCAGCCGCCAGGGCACCTTGAAGGTCGGCTCGTCGAAACAGGGGAAGGCGCGGCGCGCGTCCACCGGCTCGAAGAAGGTGTAGAGGTAGTTGTTGCCGCCTTCCTCCTGCGAGTAGATGCCCCGGCTGCGCTCGGCATCCACCTTGCCGGAGAAGGTGATGACGATGCGCGCGCGTCCAGGCGCGAGCGTCTCCGGCAGCAGCAGGCCGAGTCGTCCGTCGCTCGCGGTGACGGCCCGGGCCTCCAGCGTGCGCGAGTCCTTCTCCACGCGGGCCGCGCTCACGTCCAAATCCTGTCCGTGCAGCCAGACCTGGCGCACCGGCTCGCGCACGTCCACGTCGATGGTGACGGTGCCCGAGTACGTCGGCTCCGAGGACAGCAGCTTCATGTCCAGCGTGTAGTGGGTGGGCTGGACGGTGTCCGGGAGCCGCAGCGCGGGGGGCTGGGCTTCGGGCCACTCGGGCGTCGCCGCCGCCGTGGCCTCGGGCTTGGAGGGGACGGTGGTCTCGGTGGCGTGGGTACAGTGAAGCGAGACCAACGCGGGGACGAGGAGGAGGAGGTGCCTGCGCATGCCGCGAGGCTACCGCGCCCCTCGCGTTTGGCTACCGAGAAGGGCGCGGCGATGCGTGTCTATGAATTCCGTGTGGGTGCCGGCAGAGCCGGATTCCTTCAGAAGCGGCAGAGGAACGCGTCGTAGCCGCCGGCGCTGGGGTTGCCCGCCAGGCCGCCGAAGGTGAATCCGGTGACGTACGCGTTTCCCGAGGCATCCACGGCCACACCCCGTCCGATGTCCGAGCGGTTCGTGCCGAGCGTGCGGGTGCCAATCTTGCTGCCGAAGGCATCGAAGCGGGAGAGGAACACGTCCTGGGAGCCCGCGTAGGCGTTGCCGTCCAGTGAAGCGGTCGTGTAGCCCGTCACCTGCACGGTGCCATTGGGGGCGACGGCGACGCCGAACGCGTAGTCGGTCTGCGTCCCGCCGAGCAGGCGGCTCCACTCGCGATTGCCGGAGGCGTCATAGCGCGCGAGCAGCACATCGATGAGGCCATTGTTGGTGTTGCCGTCGAGCGTGCCGAACGTCTCACCCGCGATGTAGACACCGCCGTCCGCGCTCACGGCGACGCCCTTGGCGTCGTCGAGGTCGGAGCTGTCGACCTGGCGGACCCACTGCTGGGCGCCGAGGATGTCGAGCTTCATGAGGAAGATGTCGGTGCCCACGGGCGTGGTGACGCCGTCGAGGCTGCCGAACGTGTTGCCCACCACGTAGACTTCATAGGTGGACGTCACGGCGATGCCGCGCGCCATGTCGCTGCTGGGCGAGCCGAGTTGCTGGAGCCAGTACGGGTTGCCGCCGTCGTCGTAGAGCGCAACGATGATGTCGTAGTTGTTGGGGTTGCCGCCGTTGGCGAAGCTGCCGCCGGTGTAGCCGGAGATGAAGACCTTGTCGTTGTCGGCGACGGCGATGCCGGTGGCGAAGTCATCCATCTGCGTGCCGTTCTGCCGCAGCCACTGCTGGTTGCCCTGCGCGTCGTACTGGGTGACGAAGTAATCGAGCCCGCCCGCGTTCGCGTAGAAGCCGAAGCCGCCGAAGGTGTGGCCGGTGACATAGACGTTGCCGGCCGCGTCGGTGGCCACGGCCGTGGCGCGGTCATCCTGCGCGGTGCCCAGCTGGTGCACCCACTGCAACGTGCCGGCGGTGTCGTACTTCGCGAGGAAGACGTCCAGGCCACCGGCCTTCGGCTCCGGGCCAAGCTGGCTGGAGGTGTGGCCCACGACGTAGACGCTGTTGCCGGAGACGGCGACAGCCTGGGCCTGCTCATCGATGTTGGCGCCGAGCTGGCGGACCCAACTCGGAGGAGGAACCTGGGCCTCGGCGGAGGAGGGGGCGCCCAGAGCGCAGACGGCACCAGCCACGGCGAACGTGCTCAACAGGGGGTGTTTCATCTCGGACTCCATTCTCAGTGGGGGAACTGAGCCGTGGAGCGGATGGGAAATCTGTCACCACGGCAAGTATGCAAGACCACGGGACGCGTGCGCGTGGAAGATGGGTAATGAAAGACAGCCCGAAGCTGTGTTTGACCCGGGCGTGAGTTGTTGTTGACCCCGTTGCAGATGACGCGGTGTGACAGCTTCAGCACGTGGGGGTCTGGTGACGTGCGGGTGTCTCAACGTGACACGTGGGTTTCGGGCGGCTCGCTCAGGTGAGGGTGAAGGCGCGCGCGAGCGTCAGCACTTCGACGCGGGTGGCGCCAGCCGCGTGCAGGGCGATGGCCGCGGCGCGGGCCGTGGCGCCGGTGGTGAAGACATCGTCGAGCAGCAGCACCTCGTGTCCCGTGACGTCGGACGACGCGGTGAAGGCCTCCGCGACGTTGTCGGCGCGCTCCGCTTCGGTGAGACCCACCTGTCGCTGTGTCTCTCGCGTGCGTGTGAGCCAACCCACCGGGGCTTGTCGGCCCACGCACTTCGCCAACGAGCCCGCGAGCAACTGGGCCTGGTCGTACTTGCGCGAGTGATACCGGCGCGTGTGCAGGGGGAGGGCCACCACGCGGTCCGGAGCCCGGGAGAGGAAGCTCCTCGCCTCGTCCGCAAGCAACTCCGCGAGGGGCTCGGCGAGTTCCGGATGGTCCTCGTACTTGAAGCGGTGGATGGCTCGCGCCAGGGGGCCCTCGTGCGCGAAGGGGGCCCAGGCGCGGGAGAAGGGTGGAGGGTGGGCCCGGCAGCGCGGGCATGAGCCGCCAGGGAAGGTGCCGGGCTCGGCGCAGGTGCGGCAGCACCCGGGAGGCAAGCGCTCCAGGGCCGTGTCACACGTCTCGCAGAAGAAGGCCCCGGGACCGGGAAGGACTCTCGCGCAGGCGATGCATGCGGGAGGGTAGAGGACGTCCAGCAGGGCTCTGAGCATGCGGGGCGTGCCTTGCAGCGAGGGTGCCACGCTGTCGAGTCAGGAGTTGGCGGTGATGCCCCCGCACCCGGGGGGATGTTGACGCGCCACCGGGTTCCTCGACATCGTTGCGGAGCGCATGACGTTGCACGGCGTCCCGATGAACTTCATCCCAGGGAGACGCAGATGAGCGGTGGGCGGGTCTGGCAGGGGAACTGGAGGGTTCGCCTGTATGCGCGGGTCCGCGAGCGGGGTTACGACTCGCTGACCGCCTTCGCGGATGCACGGCCCGCCGTCTCGCTGATGGGACTGGCGGATGAGCTCGGGAAGGGAGAGGTCGCCGGTCTCCAGATTTTGAGCGTGCTGCGCTCCGAGGCGGAGTCCCGCGAGCAGGTCACCCGCTTCGTTCGCGACGCGCTGGTGCGCAACATGGCCGAGTACCTTCCGAATGGCTGGCCCGAGGTCATGGACGATGAGTCCCGCTTCGTGGTCGCCAAGCTGCTGACCTTCTGGTCCACCGACATCCCGGAGACGCACCGCAAGCGCGTCGAGAACGCCCGCGTCTCGCTCCGGACGTCTCCACCGCCCTCCGGCTGGCGCCCGCTCGGACCCGACGACGCGTTGCTGTGCACGCTGCTGCCCGATGACGAAGCGCGTGGGTGAGCCCACGGCCAGCGTCTGGTTCGACGCTCGGTGCCATCCACGAGGGGCTCGCGGTCGAAGGGCCTTTCTGTCCGGGGACCCACCGCGGTGACGGACTGTCCCTGACTCAGTCACCGAGCCGGATGACGACCTTGCCGACGAGTCCACGCTTCTCGGCGACCTCGAAGGCGCGCCGATGGTCGGAGAGCTCGAACACCTGCGTGGGGCCAGGAGTCAGCTCGCCCGCGTCGAAGTGCCGGCCCAGTTCCTCGAGGGCGGCCGTGGTGGACTGGGTGATGACGAAGCGGTGCTTCTGGGCGCGGAACGGGTTCTGGACGGCGGCGCTGGCGAGCTTCCAGGGGCCCGGCTCGAAGTCGACGTAGACGCCGTGGGGCTCCAGGAGGGCGCGAGCCTCGCTGAAGGGAAGCCGCGCGGAGAGGTCGAGCACCGCGTCGAAGGTCTTCCCTGACGCCAGGATGGAGTCGCGCTGGTAGTCGATGACCGTGTCAGCGCCGAGTTCGTGAGCCAACGCGACGCCGTCGGTGCCACTGACCGCCGTGACGTGTGCCCCCGCCCGTCTGGCGAGCTGGAGGGCGTACGGCCCCAGCCCTCCGCTGGCGCCGTTGAGCAGCACGTGGTCACCCTCCTTGATGCGCGCGACGGCTCGCACGGCGGTCCGGGCCGCGAGTCCGACGACCGCGACGGCCGCGGCCTGCACGGCGTCCAGCGACCTGGGCACCTTCGCGACGACTCGCGCCGGGACGGAGATGTGCTCGGAGAGGTAGCCCGCCTTGAAGGAGCCCATGCCGCCGAAGACGTCGTCCCCGACGCGGAAGCCGGACACGCCCTCACCCACCTGCTCCACCACACCCGCGAAATCGAGGCCCGGGGTCTTCGGGAACCTCGTGCCACTGAGCAGCCGGGCATCGCCTCGCCGAATCTTTCCGTCGAGCGGGTTGATGGACACGGCACGCACGCGCACGACGAGGTGCCCGGCGCGAGGAGCCGGCGGGGCCACGTCGGAGAGGGTCAGGACGTCAGGACCACCAAAGCGTTCGTAGGTCACGGTTTTCATGCGGAAAGGAGTAAGTCCACTGAGCCATTCGCGGAACTTGATGTTCGGAAGGCCTATGCTTCATGAAATGAATGTCTCGACGTTCGACCTGAACCACGCGCGTGCACTCCACTTCCTGCTGGAGGAGGGCCATGTCGCCCGGGCCGCGCGGAGACTGGGAATCACGCCCGCGGCGGCGAGCAATGCGTTGAGAGGTCTGCGCCGCGACTTCGATGACGCGCTGCTGGTCCGGACAGGGCGGACGCTCACGAGGACCGCTCTGGGGGAGCAGCTTCGCGGGCCCGCGCGTGAAGTCCTGGCCGCCGCGGAGCGCCTCTTCGTCGTGGGCGTGCCGTTCGAGCCGAGCGCGTACGACGGCGAACTCATCCTCGCGACCTCGGACCGCGTGGCGGAGGTCCTGCTATCAGCGCTCGATGGGTTGCTGACCGCGCGGGCTCCACGAGCGCGTCTCTCCGTCCACACGATGACGGTCGACCTCGCGGCGTTCCTGCGAGAGAACGACGGCCTGGCCATCATGCCGGGGGCTGCCCGGGAGCGGGGACTCTCGTCGGAGAAGCTGTTCCTGGACGACTTCGTCTGCGTGCTCCGCAAGGGGCATCCGCTCCTCAAGGGGCCGTGGACGATTCGGCGCTTCGCGGCGGCCGAGCACCTCCTCGTCGCGCCCCTGGGGCGGACTCAGCGGGGCGCGGTGGACGCGCTGCTCGAAACGCAGGGACTCACCCGGAGGATAGCGCGCGTCGTGAATTCGTTCGCGCTGGCGATGCCCCTGCTCGCCGCCTCGGACCGAATCACCGTCCTGCCGCGCAGCTTTGCCCAGGCGCGAGCCCGGGAGTGGGGCATCGTGGTGAGACCGCTTCCCTTCGAGCTGCCCAACATCGAGATGGAGCTGTCGTGGCACCCGAGGCATGAGCGGGACCCGAAGCACGTCTGGTTTCGGGCCCTCCTGCAGGAAGCCGTGCGCGTCTCGGGGCTCCCGCGCCCCGCGACGCGATAGGCCTCACGGCAGCACGCCCTGCCGGTTCATCTCCTTGGACTGGGGCAGGCCCATCACCTTGCACAGCGTGGGGGCGATGTCCGCGAGGATGCCGGGGCGCAGCTTCTGCCCCCGGAACGCGGGATGGATGAGGTGGAACGGCACCGGGTTGAGCGTGTGCGCGGTGTGCGGCTCGCCGGTGTTGGGGTCCACCATCTGCTCGCAGTTGCCGTGGTCCGCGGAGATGGCCATCACCCAGCCGTTGCGTTCGCACGCCTTGCCGAGCACTCCCAGGCACTCGTCCACCACGCGCACCGCCTGCATCGCCGCGTCCAGCCGGCCGCTGTGCCCCACCATGTCCGGGTTGGCGAAGTTCGCCAGCGCGAAGTCATACGTGCCCGAGTCCAGCCGACGCACCAGCTCCGCCGTCACCTCGCGCGCCGACATCTCCGGCTTCAAGTCGTACGTCTTCACGTCACGCGGGCTGGGCACCAGGTGCCGGTCTTCTCCCGGGTAGACGACTTCGCGCCCGCCGTTGAAGAAGAACGTCACGTGCGCGTACTTCTCCGTCTCCGCCGTGCGGAACTGGCGCAAGCCCTGACGCGACAGCAGCTCCGGGAAGATGTCCTGCGGCTGGTCCGGCGCGAAGACCACCGGCAAATCGAAGGTCTCGTCGTACTGGGTCATGCAGACGTAGCGCCCCAGCCGCAGCCCACCCCGGTCGAAGTCCTTGAAGCTCGGGTACGCCAGCGCCTGCGTCAGCTCCCGCGCGCGGTCCGCGCGGAAGTTGAAGAACAGCACCGTGTCCCCATCCTGGATGCGGCCCACGGGAGTGCCGTCCCCACTGGCCAGCACCGTGGGCTTCACGAACTCGTCGGTCACCTTCTCCGCGTACGACGCGCGAATCGCGCTCAGCGCGTCCGGAGCCTTGGGCCCCCTGCCGTACACCAGCGCCTCGTACGCGAGCTGCACGCGGTCCCAGCGCTTGTCGCGGTCCATCGCGTAATAGCGCCCGCTCACCGTGGCGATGCGCCCCGTGTGCGTCTCGTGAAGGAAGCGCTCCAGCTCCTCCACGTAGCCCAGCGCGCTCTGCGGCGGCGTGTCGCGCCCATCCAGGAACGCATGCACGTAGACGTGCGCGACGCCCCGCTCACGCGCGGCCTTCAGCAGCGCGTACAGGTGCTCCATCGACGAGTGCACGCCACCCGGAGACACCAGCCCCAACAGGTGCAGCGCCTTGCTGTCCGCCTTCACGCCGTCCATCGCGGCGCGCAGCACGGGGTTTCGCGCCAGCTCCCCGGACTCCGCCGCGCGGTTGATGCGCACCAGGTCCTGGTAGACGATTCGGCCCGCGCCGATGTTGGTGTGGCCGACCTCCGAGTTGCCCATCTGCCCCTCGGGCAGGCCCACGGCCAATCCCGAGGTCTGTAGCTCGGTGAACGGGTAGGGGCTCGTCAGCTTGTCGAGGTGCGGGGTTCCGGCCAGGAGGATGGCATTCGCCTCTCGCTCGTGACGGATGCCCCAGCCATCCAAAATGCAGAGCAGGACCTTGTGCGCGGCAGTCATGCCCGAACCCTAACCACGCAGGCGCCGGACGGAGAGGGCAAAAAGCACCGGACCACCCCGTTTCCGGGCTCGGGGCCGCGCTACTCCTCGCGGGAGCGCGTCTTGTACGTCAGCACTGGCGCCAGGGTGGCCACCACCCGCACCAGCCCCGCCTCCACCAGGTCCGTCACCACGCGGTCAATCGGCTTGTACGCGGGCGGCGCCTCCTCGAAGAGCAGGTCCTTGTTCTCGCAGACGACGTGACTCTTGAAGGGGGTGCGCGTGAGCGACTCCGCGGTGAAGCGCTCCTTCATGCGCTCGCGGGCGGCCGTGCGCGTCCACTTGCGGCCCGCGCCGTGCGCCAGGCTGTACGCGCTGCCCGTCCCATCCCCCAGCGGCACCACCAGATAGCTCAGCGCGCCACGGCTGCCCGGAATCACCACGGGCCCCTCGTCCGAGGGCGCCGCGCCCTTACGGTGCAGCCACCGCGTGCCACCCGCGTCCCGCCGAGGCGTCACGCTGTTGTGGCAGACATCCAACACCCGACGGGCCGGAGCGCCAATCCCATCCAGCACCCGCCGCGCCACCAGCGCCCGGTTCGCCCGAGCCCACGCCACCGCGTGGTCATGCCGCGTCAGATACGCCCGCGCGTCGTCCGAGTCCTCCAGCAACCCGCCCGCCGCATGCCGGTCCACGTGGGCCCGGAGAATCGCCTCGCCCAGTCCGCGTGAGCCCGAGTGCACCAGCAGGAGCAACCGGTCCGCCGCCAGCCCCAGCGCCGCGAAGCCCTCCGCGTCGTGCACCGCGTCCACCCGCTGCACCTCCGCGAAGTGGTTGCCGCCGCCCACCGTCCCCAGCGCCGCCTCGAACCCGGAGGCCTTCACGCCTTCTTCCGCCAGGAAGCCTTCCGCGTCTCCGCTCCAGGTCCCCTCGACGTCCAGCTTCGCCGCCCAACGCTCCGCCTTGGCCTTGCGCGCCAACATCCCCACGTCCCACAGCCCCATGCCACAGCCGATGTCGCTGCCCACCAGGTACGGATAGAGGATGCCTTCC
This sequence comes from Myxococcus sp. CA039A, assembly GCF_013336645.1. Classification (NCBI taxonomy): domain Bacteria; kingdom Pseudomonadati; phylum Myxococcota; class Myxococcia; order Myxococcales; family Myxococcaceae; genus Myxococcus; species Myxococcus sp. CA039A. Next base: position 11,928 of record NZ_JABUMQ010000262.1, read on the forward strand.
GAGGTGAAGGCGGCACCCACCGGCGCGCCCTTTCCCGGGTGCAAATCCGGAAGTCCCACCGCGTGCCTCATGCCGGGCAGGCGCGCCACGGCCTCCAACTGCCGCACCGCCTCTCCCTCCACCCACGATTGGGGCGAGGCGATGATGCGGACGGTCGCGGGTGGAGACGTCAGGGGGGCCTGGGTGCCGGCGGTGCTCATGAGGCCCGTTGACGCCCCCTGTCTGGTGGGCCTGACGCAGGCGAGCGCGGCAGGGCCCGGAGTCCCGCTCCCGCCGCCTGCTCGCCTGGTGGGCTACTTGTGGTACGGCTCGCCCTTGAGAATGGTGAACGCGCGGTAGAGCTGCTCCACGAGCACCACGCGCGCCAGCCGGTGGGGCAGCGTCATCTTCGACAGGGACAGCGTGAGGTTCGCCGCGTCCCGCACGCTCGAGTCCAGCCCCTCGTCACCACCGATGACGAAGAGCAGGTCCTTGGCGCCCGTCTGCGCCTTGCCCACGTAGCGGCTGAGCTCCACCGAGTCGAGCAGCGAGCCACGCTCGTCCAGCGCGATGACCCAGTCCTGCGGCTTGCGCTTGGAGAGAATCGCCTCCGCCTCGGCGGCCTTCGCGTCGCCCGGCTTGAGCTTCTTGCCGCTCGCCTCGGTCAGCTCCACCAGCTCGAAGCGGGTGTAGTGGCCCAGGCGGCGGGCGTACTCCTGGACCGCCGGCTCGTAGAGACCCGAGCGGTCCTTGCCGATGGTCAGGAGGCGGACCTTCAGGAGACCTTCTCCCGGTTCGCGTCCGCCCAGAGACCTTCCAGGTCATAGTGCGCGCGCAGGTCCGCGAGGAACAGGTGCGCCACCACCTCGCCGTAGTCGAGCAACACCCACTGGCCCGTCTCGACGCCCTCGGTGCCGAGCGCGCGCACCGGCTGCTCGCCCTGCTTGAGCTGCACGTGGACGTTCTCCGCCATCGCGCTGACCTGACGGTCGCTCTCGCCGGAGGCGATGACGATGTAGTCCGCGTAGGACGTCATGCCCCGAACGTCCAGGATGACGACGTCCAGCGCCTTCTTGTCGAGCAGCAGCTGGGCCATGCGCCGCGCCAGCGCCTGCGCCTGCGGGTTCTCCGCCGGGCCCGCCTTCTGCTGGGCGGCGCCTGGCAGCTTCGCCTTCTTCTTCGCCCTCAGGGGGACCTTGCCCGGGGTCTTCTTGCGAGCCGGCGCCTTCTTGGGAGCGGGAGCCTTGCCCTTGGGGGCCGTCCTGCCCGTCGCCGTCTTCTTCTGCTTCCGCGCCGGGGCCTTGGCCTTGGTCGCGCTCTTCTTTCGTGGGGTCGTCTTCTTCTTCGTTGCCATGTGCGGCGCACCCTACCGCACCCTTGGCAACACGGCATGGGTCCTCTATGGGGTGTTGTCCATGAGCGACGCCCGCCTGGAACAGTTCAAGAAGATGGCCGCTGACTTCCCGGACTCCCCCATGAGCCACTTCTCCCTGGGGAAGTTGTACCTGGAGCGAAAGCAGTACGCCGAGGCGGCGTCTGCCCTGGAGGCGGCCGTGCGCCTGGACCCGACCTACGCCGCGGCCCTGGTCTCCCTGGGGGACGCGCTCTCCGGGGCCGGGCAGGTGGCGCGGGCCCGCGAGGTGCTCACCCAGGCCCGTGAGCACGCCCTGGCCCAGGGCCACCCGGGGCTCGCCGAGGAAATCGACGAGCGCATCTCCGACCTGTGATGAACACGAGGGCCTTCGAGTCCTCGCCGGGCCTGCTCAGTCCCGCCAGGTGAAGCCGACGCCGAACACCTGTCGCGAGTAGGAGAGCTGATTGCGGGGCAGCCGGGTGCTCCACAGGCCCCAGGACACCTCCAGGTCCACCCGCTCCGACACCGGGCGCGCCAGCTTCAGGGACAGGGAGTTCTGTCCCTCGTCCTCCTCGACGAGGATGATTTCGGGCGACAGGTAGATGCCATCCGGATAGCGGGTGATGCCCAGTGAACCCTGCGCCAGCAGCGTCACCTTCCAGGGCAGGCGCACCCCCGCGTTGCCCGTCACGCGGTGGCGCAGCACCGTCTCCCCGAAGCTGTTGGACGTGACTTCCTGGTACGCGTACGTCAGCCCCAGCGTCACCGGGCCCCGGTAGTTGTAGCTGGCGCCCGCCGTGAGCGCGCCATCCTCGCGCCGGCCCAGGGACGAAGCACCGGAGGCGCCGGGCCTGGGCCGGGCCAGGGGACCGTAGCGGCGCGCGCCCCAGTCACCGAAGAGCGACAGGCTGTGGCGCCGGTCGAAGCGGTAGCGGCCCACCACGCCCAGCTCCGCCCCGCCGAAGTTGGCTGTCTTATCCGGCCGATACACGAAACGACGCGCGCCTGCCCGCACCCGCAGCGCCAGTCGCACGTCCGGCGCGTACTCGGCGAACACGCTTGCTCCCAGGTCCGAGTACGCCCGCGTGCCGCCCCGCCGGTCCTTCGCGTGTCCCTCCGCCCCCAGGCCGAACTCGGTGCCCAGCGCCAGCGAGGCCTCCAGGGCCCCGGTCTGGATGAGCGTGTCCTCATCCGAGAAGCCCACGTACTTGCGCGCGCCCAGCTCGTAGCGGCCCACCAGTTGGGTGCGCTCGAACGTCGCGCGCCCCTCGGCCGAGCCCAGCACGCTCAGCGCCGGGTCCGCTCCAGGCGAGGGCGTGCTGCCGTCGGAGAAGTCGCGCGGCGCGTTGGTGTCCACCAGCAGCCGCGCGGTGCCCTTCAGCGCGCCCTCCCACTCGACCGCGGACGCGGGCCGAGCGGCGAGCAACACGAGGAGGACCAGGAGGGTAGGGCGGGAGCGGGACACGACGCCGGGCAACATAGCCGGCCTCGTGCCTGCACGCCCCACTCGCGGGAGGGCGGGCCCGTTCGCCAGGTTGGCGGCAGTGACGTCACGCCGGCCGCCCGGTACATTGGTGGAATGCGCCCTGTCTCACTTCTCGCGGCGGCGGTCGGCTTGGGACTCGCCGCCTGCGCCCAGTCCTCGTTCATCACCGAGGTGAGGGGCGAAACCACCGTGCCCGCGACCCTGCCCGGCGGTAGCACGGAGCTCAACGCCTTTCCCCCCATCAGCAGCCTGGCGGGGATGGACTTCGACCAGAACCAGGACTTCAAGAACCAGGGGCTTTCCAAGGACGAGGTGACGTCCGTCCACGTCGACTCCCTGTCGCTCCAGATTCTCAGCCCCAACGACGTGGACTTCACCTTCCTGGACAACGTGGAGTTCTTCGTCCGAGCGGGAGACCGGGAGTCGCGCATCGCCTGGAAGAACGACCTGGCGCGCTCGAATCTCCGTCCGCCCAACCCCACGCTGAGACTGGATTTGGGGGACGTGGAAATGCAGCCCTACGTGTCCGCGCCGACGATGAGCATCATCATCCGCGGCAAGGGCCGCACGCCGGAGCGGGAAGTCCGCCTGCGCGCGGTGGTGCGGTTGGAAGTCGAGTCCGGACTGCTCTAGGGCGTCGCCAGTTCCTGGGCGCGGTGCTCCAGCGCGCCGGCCCGGCCGTCCAGCTCGTGGGCGAGGGCCTCCAGCCGCTTCGCCTCCGCCTCCATCGCCGCCAGGTCCACCGGGCCGCCGGCCGCGAGTGTCTGGGCGCGCACGCCGTCCACCTGCGGGCGACGGTCCGTGGCGCGCGCGGGAACGGGCTCCGGAAGCGCGGGGTCCCTGCCGGTGCCGGGCTGGGGCGTGGTGGGAATGCCCGGGGTGTCGGTGCCCTCCCCTGGCGGCGAGCCCCCGGAGACATCTGCCTCTCCGGCGAACAAGCCTCCGCCCCGGTCGCTGGGCGCCACGCTGAGGGTCCGGTCCGAGCGCATGCGCAGCCGCAGCCGACGGTCCTGCTCGTCGAACATGGATTCCTCGCCGAGGAAGTCGCTCATGCGCCGGTCCAGGTCCTTCTCCTCGCGCACCTCGGTGATGCGCGCACGCAGGGACTTGAGGCGCTCGCGCACCTTGTCCTCGGCGTCACGCAGCGTGTCCGCCTGCTCCAGCAGGTCCTCCGGGTCATCTCCGCCGGCGGTGGCCTTGTCCATCATGGGCACCCGCGAGGCCGGCAGCGCCGCGCGCACCGCGTCCCGCTCCGTGCGAGTGGTGCGCAGCGCCTCCAACAGCGTGGCGCGCTGGCCCCGGTCCGCTGTCTGGTCCCAAGCGCCGCGCAGCCGCGCCAGTTCGTCCGACAGTGCCTGATGCAGCGCCAGGTGCGCGCGCTCCGACTCGCCCTCCGCCGTGGACACCGACTGCGCCAGTCCGGTGAGCGAGCCGCTCAGCTCCTGCGAGCGCCGCAGCGCCGCCTCCAGCTCCGTGCCCGTCGTCAGCCGACCCTTGCGCTCCGCCTTCAGCGCCTCGATTCGCGCGGCCACGCCCTGCAGTTCGTCCCGCAGCGCCTGCTGCTGGGTGCGTAGCGAGCGCGCCTCCGTCCTCGCCGCCTGCGCCCGCGAGCGCGCCGCCTCCAGCCCGGACGCGGCCCAGACGGGCACGGCGCAGAGCAGGCACAGCAAAAGCGCGAGGGGGCGGGGACTCATCAGCGGCCTCCCTTGAGCAAAGCGGATGCCAGCCTGCTCTGTCCTCTCCTCCACCGGAGCCCGGGAAAAGCCCTGGGATTCCAGGCGCCTGGACACACCAGGTGGGGGCAGGTGGGGGAGGGG
>NZ_JABUMQ010000263.1:0-16423 GCF_013336645.1 Myxococcus sp. CA039A
GTCCCAGCCACCGCGCCACCCTGCCCCGCACCACCGCGCGCACCCGACCGAGCCGCGACGGCCCCCGGTCCCACTCCGCGCCCAGCTCCACCGCGCCTCGCCGGACACACGTCACGCGCCCGAGGATGCGCGATGCGGGAATCGGAGGGTCCTCCGCCGGCGCATTGTCCCCGCGCAGCGACAGCACGCCCTTCCCCGCCGCGCGGACCCGATGCAGGACGAGCGCGTCGTCGAACCGCGCCAGCACCACCTCACCCGGCCGAGCTTCGCCAGACAACGGCTCCACACCGGCGAAGTCCCCTGCCCGCAACGATGGCCACATGCTGTCTCCCCGTACGGGAATCCAGCGAAAGGCCGAAGGCGAAGCGGAGGTGGGGGACTCACCCGACATTTCCGAGCCAGTCTACTCCACCGGCCAGGGCGGCGCGAATGAGTCCCTTTGGATTCCCCTTGAATTTCCCGGAGGTTACGAGACCCCTCCGGGCTGGACTGAATCACGGGGAGTCCTGAATTCCCTCGACTACAAACTCAGGAGGCGCTGGAGGCGTCCGCCCGGGGGGCGACCGAGTGGGCCCGCACCGTCCGCGCGATGTCGTCCAGGGCCACGGGGGTGGGCTCCCCTCCGGCCATCGGCTTGAGCTTCGCCTGCCCGCTGGTGCGCTCCAACTCCCCGAGCACGAGCGTGAAGCGCGCCCCGCTCTTGTCCGAGCGCTTCATCTGGCTCCTGAGAGTGCCGCCGCGCGTGTCGAAGTCCACGCGAAGGCCCTCGCGCCGCAGCCGGCTCGCCAGGGTGAAGGCCGCGTCATGCGAGCCCGCATCCGCCACCGCGATGAACAGGTCTGGCGTCGCGCCGAACTTCTGCTGGCTCTCCTTGAGCAGGAGTACCAGGCGGTCCAGGCCGCACGCGAAGCCGACGGCGGGCACGTCCGGCCCCCCCAGGCTCTTCACCAGCTTGTCGTAGCGGCCACCGGCGCCCACCGTGCTGGCGGTGCCCAGCGCGGGGTGCGAGGCGATGAACTCGAAGACGGTGCGCGTGTAGTAGTCCAGGCCGCGAACCATGCGCGGATTGACGACGAACTTGATGTCCAGCGCCGTCAGCTTGCGCTGCACGTCATCGAAGTGCGCGCGGCACGGCTCGCACAGGAACTCGAGCACGTTGGGGCCCTTGGCGGCCACCGCCTGACACGTCGGGTTCTTGCAGTCGAGCACCCGCAGCGGGTTCTTCTCCATGCGCCGGTGACAGTCGGAGCACAGCTCCTCGCGGTGGGCCTGCAGGTACTCCACCAGCTTCGCGTGATACGCGGGCCGGCACGTCTCGTCGCCCAGCGAGTTGAGGTTGAGCGTGATGTCCTGGAGCCCCAGCTTCTGGAGGAACTGGGCCACCATGTCCATCACCTCGACGTCCTGGGCGGCCTCCTTCGAACCGTAGGCCTCCGCGCCGATTTGATAGAACTGCCGGTAGCGGCCCGTCTTCATCCGCTCGTACCGGAACATCGGCCCCGTGTAGAACCAGCGCGTCAGCGGCTCCTTGTTCAAGATGGAGTGCTCGATGTACGCGCGCGCCGCCGGGGCCGTGCCCTCGGGTCTCAGGGACAGGCTGCGGTCGTTCTTGTCGGTGAAGGTGTACATCTCCTTGCCGACGATGTCCGTCTCCTCACCCACGCTGCGCACGAACAGCGCCGTGTCCTCCAGCATGGGCGTGCGGATCTCCCCATAACCGAAGCGACCGAACAGCTCTCGCGCCAGGCCCTCCACGTGCTGCCAGATCTCAATCTCGCCTGGCAGCAGGTCGTTCATACCCTTGACGGCGCTGAGCGTCTGACTCACGGGATGACTCCAATGCGCTGCCCCAGCCGAAGCACCGCCTCTTCCTGGAGGCTCGCTTCCCACTTCACGCGGCCGGGCTCGAACAACAGGATGACGGTGGAGCCCATCTCGAACCGACCCAGCTCGCCGGCCTTCTCCACCTTGTAGCCCTCTTGATACCGGTGCACCTTGCCCGGCTGGCCCGTGTGCGTGGTGATGTCCTCGTAGGACGCCTTGATGCGCGACACACAGGTGGCGCCCACCTTCACCACGGCGCACTGCCCCGCCGCCGTCTGGAGGTAGGTCACCAGCCGCTCGTTGACGCAGAACAGGGACTGCTTGTTCTTCACCGACGCCGGATTCACCGGCCAGAACTCACCGGGGATGTACGCATAGCCGGTGATGGTGCCCGCCAGCGGCGAGTGGATGCGGTGGTAGTCGCGCGGCGACAGGTAGATGGTCGTCCAGGCTCCACCGTGGAAGGGCTTCGCCGCCTCCGCGTCACCCAGCAGCTCGTCCACCGTGTACTCGATGCCCTTGGCCTGCAGGCACCGGCCGTGCTCGGAATAGCCCACCTGCGACACGCGGCCGTCCACCGGGGACACCACGGCCTTCTCGTCCGGGTCGATGGGGCGCAGGCCCGGCTTGAGGGCGCGCGTGAAGAACTGCGCGAACGTGGGGTAGTGCTCGATGGGGTGCTCGGCCTCCGCCATGTCCACGTTGTAGGACTTGGCGAACGCCCGCATGGCCGCCTGGTGGACGGGCGCGGGAATGGGCACTCGCGTGGCCATGCCCACCGCCGTCGACAGGGCGGACTTGGGCAACACGCGCATCAACTTCATGAAGGTCTGTTCGTTCATGGGGCGTCTTTGACTAACGGCCGGCGTCGGTCCCCGCGGGGGGCTCCGTCCCGGCATCCAGCGTCCGCGTCACCGTCCGCACGGAGCTCTTGGGCAACAACATCAACACCCGGCCTTCTTCGACGATCAGCACCGTGTCGGGATGTCCGGGGTACTCCAGGCGGCAGGCCGTGCTGTCAGTCAGCTCCCACGCGTCCCGGATGCCGCGCCCCTCCACGTTGATGGGGGTGCCACGCTTGAAGCAGCCACGGAAGCCGGCGACCAGCTCGTTCGCCGGGGTGCCAGTCTGGGGGCCGTTCACCGGGCCGGCGTCTGGAGGACCGGCGTCCACGGCCTCGGCGGGAGGAGGAGGCGGCGGCGGTGCCAGCGTGGTGGAGGGCGCGTTCGGGACGACCTCGTGGGCGCTGGCCACGGCCTTCTGCCTCGCGACGAGGGCCTCCTGCATGCGCGCCCGGTTCTTCTGGATGCGCTGGAGCAGCTCCTGCGCGGAGGGCGCATCCAGGCTGTCCTGGGGCACGCGTTGGAGCTTCGCCTCGATGGACCCCATCTGCGGGTCCAGATAGGCGTCATCCAGCTTCTGCGCGTACAGCTCGCGGAACTGGCGGGTGGCCTGCTCGTACTCAGCGGACGGCGGTGGTGGCTCGCGACGGCAGGCCGACAACACCAGCAGGAGGGCGGAAACAAGGGCCGCGAAGGGCCGGAGGGATGCTCGGAGGACCTGGGGGCGCACGCACCCGGTTTATTTCATTTCCCCCCGCCGTGCCCAGTTTTCAGAAAGCGCCGCGTCAAACGCCGAGGAACAGGCGCTTGCCGAAGTTGAGCGCCAGGTCGGCGTCGAAGATCTTCTGGGCGGACGTCTCGATGTCGTACTCCACCCGGACGTACTCCACCGTGCGCGCATCCGTGTCGCAGATGACGAAGCAGGCACGGTTGTCGTAGTCGCGCGGCTGGCCCACGCTGCCCACGGAGATGATGTACTTGTAGCCCTTGCGGATGCCGAACTTCTGGGCCACCACGTCGTTCACCTCGCCATTGCCGATGGCGAACGCCCGGCACAGGTGGCTGTGGCCGATGAACGTCACCTCCGGCAGCTCCTCCACGTAGGGCGTCAGCTCCCGCGCCTGCTCCAGCGCGAAGATGTACTCGTACGCCTTCGGGTCGATGGGCGAGCCGTGGCAGAAGCCCACCTCGCCGATGCGGTACGTGTACGGAAGGCTGCGCAGCCACGCCATGTTCTCGTCCGTGAGGACGTTGGCGGACCAGTCCAGCGCGTGCCGGGCGGCGTCGTAGTAGTACGAGTAGTCCATCCGCCCCGCCACCGCGGCGTCGTGGTTGCCCAGCAGCGTGACTTCCGCCACCGAGCGAACCAGCTCGCAGCACGGGTTGGGAGACGCGCCGTAACCGACGATGTCCCCCAGGGACACGATGCGGTCGACCTTCTGATGCTCGGAGACCCGGAGCACCTCGGTGAGCGCTTCGATGTTGGAGTGGATGTCGGAGATGACGGCGATGCGCATGGATGCCTCGGTCGGTGGCGCCGCGTTCAGCCGGCCCAGACCGCCTTCACGGGGTTCTTCTGCTGCTGCGAGATAATCCGCCGGAGCCGCCCCAAGGTTTCCGCATCCAGCGATTCGAACTGGAGCCCCATCCCCGGCGGGTAGGCCCGGTCCTCCTCTTCCCTCAGCCATACCACCGTGGCCGCCGCCTGTACTTCGGGATCCTCCGCGGGCGTCAGCCGGAGGACCGCTCGCGCACCTCGCGCCAGCGGAGTGCTCGTCCGGAGAAACAGACCTCCCTCGCTCAGGTTCGTGATGCGGGCATACAGGGTGACGTTGTCTCCCTCGCACCAGCAGCGCAGCAAGGTGGGTACCCGTGCGGACTTTCGGTTATCGCTCAACCCTCTTCCTTCCCGAGCACCAAAGGATGGAAGCCTAGAGACGGCCTGAATCCACCGTCAAGTTCGTGGGTGAGCTGGGACCCCACCTCACCCTCCAGGCGCTCAACGCTCCAGCGGGCCCAGGTCGTCGAAATGGGTCAGCTTCCTGAATTCCGCGAAACGAGCGCGAATCTCCGGATGCGTCACCTCGCGCAGGCGCTCCAGGCTGAACTTCTCCACGGTGAAGGAGGCCATGACGCTGCCCATCACCATGGCCCGGCGCAGCACCGTCGAGTCGATGTCCGACGTCGCCGTGGCCAGCGCGCCCATGAAGCCACCCGCGAAGGTGTCACCGGCGCCGGTGGGGTCGAAGACCTCCGCCAGCGGGAAGGCCGGGCAGGCGAAGACGTGGTCCTTCTCGAAGAGGAGCGCGCCGTACTCGCCGCGCTTGATGACGACGCGCTGCGGCCCCATGCCGAGGATGGCGCGCGCGGCCTTCACGACGTTGTGCTCACCGGCCAGCTGGCGCGCCTCCGCGTCGTTGACGAAGAGCAGGTTGACGCGCTGGAGCGTCTTGAGCAGGGCCTCGCGGCTGCCCTGGATCCAGAAGTTCATCGTGTCGGCGGCCACCAGCTTGGGCGAGCGCACCTGATCCACCACGCGCGCCTGCAGCTCCGGGTGGATGTTGCCCAGGAAGACGTAGGGCGTGTCGCGGTAGGCCGCGGGCAGCTCGGGCGAGAAGGTCTGGAAGACGTTGAGCTGGGTGTCCAGTGTCTTCGCCTCGTTCAGCTCGTAGCCATAGCGGCCCTTCCAGCGGAAGGTGCGGCCGGGCACGCGGGTGAGGCCCTCCAGGTCGATGCCTCGCCCCTTGAGGAAGCTCACGTGAGCTTCAGGGAAGTCCTCGCCCACCACGGCGACGATGCGCGCGGGAGTGAAGAACGACGCCGACGTGGAGAAGTAGGTGGCGGACCCGCCGAGGACGTCCTCCTTCTGTCCGAAGGGGGTTTCCACCGAGTCCAATGCGACGGAGCCGACGACAAGGAGGGACATTGCGAGCTTCCTGGAAATACAGAGGGGGGCACGGTGCCCTGCCAGGAACCCCGTGCCCGTGCCGGGTACGCGGTTTCACGGCTGGCGTCAAGCCGCGCAGCCGTGAAAACCCCGATCAGGGGGTGGGGATGCCCGTGGCCGTGAGGATGGCCTTCAGGTCGTCATCGGTGAAGAACAGGCCGCCGCCCACGAAGAAATCGCGGCCGGCGATGAGGCGCTGCGTCGCCGTGTCCCGCTGCTGGGCGTTGAGCATGTCGTCCATGCCCGCGACGACGAACAGGTGGTCGAACGCTTGAGCCCGCAGCGTGGCGCGCAGCCGGGGATAACGCAGCTCGTCCGCCGCGAAGTTGAAGGCGTCCATCTTCAGCGTGAGGGCGTCGTCGAACAGGTGCAGGTCCGCGCCCACGCCGCCGGTGGACTCGATGAGGCCCACGCGCAGGGTGGTGAAGTACCAGCGCTTGGCGAACTGCGCGCTGAACCTCAGGCTCTCCTTCGTCACCTTGCGGGTCTGGATGACGGGGTCGCCCTCGGACGGCGGATTGGTCTGCACGGTCTCCGTCGTCACGGTGCCGCGCGGGTCGTCCACCAGCTCCAGCAGGTAGTACTTGTCCGGCTTGGGGATGAGCCGCACGGAGAAGACGTTCTTGGAGCGGCCCTGGGCGGCCAGGTAGCTGCTCTGGATGCCGACCTCCGTCTGGAGGTCGGTGAGCTTGGCGGCGAAGCGGGCCACGTCCTGCACCGTCTCGCGGACCTCGCGGCCCACGCTCTCGTCGGTGAGCAGCACGCCCGCGGCGCCCTCCCCGTCCTTCACCTTACGGGTGATCTCCTCCAGGTTGCCCAGCGTGCTGTCCAGCTTGGTCAGCGTCTGCTTCAGGCTGGCGACGCTCTCCTTGAAGTCACCCTCCCCGCTCCCGACGATGTTCTTGACGCTGGCGAGCACCTCGCGCACGTCGCGGGTGATGAACTCGATGTTGTCGACGATGCGGCCGACGTCGGCCTGGTTGTTCTGGGTGATGGTCCGCACGTCGGTCGACACCCCCTCGAAGTTCGCGAGGATGACGTCCAGCCGGTCCGCGTTGCGGCGCACCGTCGCGTCCACCGAGTCCGACAGACGGACGAGGTTCTCGACGATGCGCTGGAGCGAGCCGGCGCCGCGCTCTCCGCCCAGCACCTCGCGCAGCGCGCCCGTCACCTGCTGGATGTCGGAGGTGATCTGCGACAGCGACTCGAAGATGGCCTCCATGCCCTGCGTGTCGATGACCCGGCGGATCTGCCCGCCGTTCTCCAGCTTGGGGGCGTTCTCCGTGCCGGGATTCAAGTCCAGCAGGTAGTCGCCCAGGAGCGACTCCGAGCGCTTGGTGACGACCGCGTCCTCGCGCAGGTCCACGTCTTCGCGGATCTTCAGGACGACGCGCGCCCGCGTGCCCTCCAGGATGATGTCGTCAATCTCTCCCACCCGGATGCCGGCGATCTGCACCCGGCCGCGCACCGCGAGGCCAGACGCGTCCCGGAAATAGGCCCACACGCGCGTGGAGTCGCTGTCGCTCAGGCCGCCTTCGCGTGCGAACAGCACGAAGGTGACGAAAAAGGCCCCCGCGGCGATGACCAGCAGGCCAACACGGAAGGGCGTAACGAGCTTCTTCACCTGATGTGACTCCGAGGGCTACCGGCCGGGCGCGACTCTAACGTTTTGCATCTGGAGTGCCACATTTTCCTGAAAGCGGAGCCTCCCGGGGCCCCTGCCCTCAGTTCTTCCCGAACCACGTCTCCAGGAACACCTTCACCGCCGGGTGCTGGGACTCGCGCAGCTGCTCCGGAGGGCCGTGCGCCACGATGACGCCCTTGGAGAGGAACGCGATCTGGTCCCCCACGTTGAACGCCGAGGAGATGTCGTGACTGATGACCACGCTCGTCACGCCCAGCCCCTTCTGCGCCGCCAGGATCATCTCATCCACGTAGTCCGTGGTGATGGGGTCCAACCCCGTGGTCGGCTCGTCGTAGAGGACGATCTTCGGGTCCAACACGACGGCGCGCGCCAGGCCCACGCGCTTGCGCATGCCGCCCGACAGGTCCGACGGGAACTTCGACTCCACCTCCCGTTTGAGCCCCATCAAGTCCAGCTTGGAGCGGACCTTGGCGTACAGCTCGTCCTCGGACAGGTGGGTGTGCTCGCGCAAGGGGAAGGCGACGTTCTCGAACACCGTCATGGAGTCGAAGAGGGCCGCGGCCTGGAACACCATGCCGAACTTGTTTCGGACGCGCTGGAGGCTTTGCACCCCCATGGGGATGATGTCCTCGCCGTCGATGATGACCTGGCCGCTGTCGGGGCGGAGCAGGCCAATCATGTGCTTCATCAGCACCGTCTTCCCGGAGCCGGAGCCGCCGAGGATGACGCACGTGCTGCCCGCGGGCACGCTGAGGTTGATGCCGGTGAGGACCTTGTTCTCACCGAACGTCTTGTGCAGGTCCACGATCTCGATCATCGGCTTCGTGGACATGCCTGCGTTGTCTTCGGACGGAGGACCGGAGGCAGCCATCAGTGCATCACGATGCCCACGAGGAAATCGAGGATGAAGATGGACAGGGCGCTGGCCACCATCGCCTCGGTCGTCGCCTGGCCCACGCCCTTGGCGCCGCCCGACGCGTTGAAGCCCTTGTAGCAACAGATGAGCGCCACGGAGACGCCGAACACGGCCCCCTTGATGACGCCCTCGTAGATGTCCACCGGCTCCAGCCACTGCTGGGTGCGCGTCAGGAAGGTGCCCGGGGAGATTCCCAGGCCTCCCACCGCGACGAAGTAGGCACCCGTCATGCCCGCGGTGCTGAACAGGATGGTCAGCATGGGGACCATGAACAGGCCCGCCAGGATTCGGGGCACCAGCAGGTACTGCACCGGGTTGACGGCCATGGTCTCCAGCGCGTCCACCTGCTCGGTGACGCGCATGGTGCCCAGCTCCGTGCACATGGCGGAGCCGGCGCGCATGGTGACCATCAGCGCGGAGAACACCGCCGCCAGTTCGCGCGTCAGCGTCAGCGCCACCGTGGGGCCGACGAGGCTCTCCGCGTCGAAGAGCGCGAAGGCCTCGGACGTCTGGAGGGCGAACACCATGCCGGTGAACAACCCCGTCAGTCCGACGATGAAGATGGAGCCCACCCCCACGAAGTCCAGCTGGGCGAACAGGTTGTGGAGGCGGAAGGGGCGCCGGACGCTCCAGCGGGCCACGTCGATGGCCAGCGTCACGACGCCGCCAATGGTGCTGACGACGTCGATGAGGCCCTTGCCGAAGCCGGCCACCGTCTGGGTGAAAATCCCTGGCTCGCGGGCCGGCTTGCTGGGGGTCTGCGTGGTCATGCGGTCAGGCGCCTACTCTTACGTGCCACGACGGGGGGCACAAGCGAAGTGTTCCCTCCCAGGCCTGGGAGCGATACCACCAGGCGGGCGGGCGACGAAGGGACTACCTCACTTCGGAGCGATGCGTTTATGTTCCGCGCCCCTTTCTTTCCAAGCCCGGTGCCCGCGAGGCGCACCGGGCCGAGAACTCAGACGAACATGGCAACTCATAAGGTCGGCGGCGAGGTGGACGCATACTGCACCCGCTGCAAGCTCACCCTCGCGCACACCATCCTGGCGATAGTGGGAACGAAGATCGCTCGGGTGCGCTGTAACACCTGCAACGGGGACCACGCCTACCGAGGCGCCCCGGGCACGACGGACCGCCCTGCTCCCACCCCGCGCGCGAGCCGGGCCTCGGGTGGCCTGACCAGGGCGGAGAAGATCATCATCTCCTTCGAGGAGCAGCTGGCTGGAAGGGACGTCGCCAACGCGCCCCGCTACAGCCCGAAGGACACGTACAGCGTGGATCAGGTCATCCAGCACCCGACGTTCGGCGTGGGACTGGTGACGGCGGTGCGGGGCGACAAGGTGGACCTCACCTTCCGCACCGACACCAAGACGCTGGTGCATGGCCGCGGCGGCGCGCCCTCGGAGAAGCCCGCCTTCAGCCCGCCCGTCCGGCAGGCGACCGGCCCCGCGGACAAGCCGCAGGTCGCCGCTGAAGAAGTCCCGGCGGAAGCGCCCGTCGAGGAATCCCCCGCAACCGGGGATTGACCGAGGCGAGGCGGGAGGGCGAAGTTGGGCGGCACGCTCGTGCGCACCCGCTCGCCGCCCTTCCTGCCGTTCCTCGTGCTGGCCCTGGCCGCTTCGGCGGCCCTGGCGGCGGCTCCTCCGGACTCCGGCCTGGAGGTGCGCGCCGCTCCCGCTCGGGTCGTCCTGGGGCGGGACCTGGCCGTCGCATTGGAGGTCCGCGTTCCTCCAGGCGCGGGGCCGGTGCGGGCCGCGGCGTCGTCGGGGCGGTTCGCGGAGGAGCGACTGGACGGCGGTGCCCGGCGCACCTTCCGTTGGACGCCCCCTCCCGTGCGGCACCCCCTGGTGGCGGTGTTCGCGTTCTGGGTCGAGGCCGGTGACGGCCCTCCCCGGGTGACGCTGTTCCGGCTCGGGTTGCTCGGACAGACGACGCTCGACGTGGCCACCGCGCCTGGCGCCACCGTCGAGGTGTTGCTCGGCGACAAGCGCTTCGGCCCCATCCAGGCGGATGCCCGAGGCAAGGCCCGGGTCCCCGTGGAGGTGCCTCCCGGTGTCGTGTCCGCGCGCGTGCTCGCCACTCGAGGTGAGCTGCGCACCGATGCGGCCACGCCCCTGGATGCGCCCCGCGCGAGCCCACGCGTCGCGGTGCTCACGCCCTCTCCCCTCCCCGCCGAGGGAGGCTGGTTGTTCGTCGCGGGTGGGGGACCACTCAACTTGGCTGCGCTGGAGCTGTCCGTCGAGGGCGCCCGGTATGAGCCCGTGCGGGGAGGAGCCAACGTCGCGCGCTTCCGTGTGGTGCCAGCGCCCGAGGCCTCCTCCGTCACGGTGAGCGTGCAATCGCCGGGGGCGGAAGTGGCTCGGACCCGGGCCGACGTGAGACGCGTGCCCTCGCGGAAGGACCTCGTGCCCGTGTCTCCCCTCGCGGAGGAAGCTCAGGGCACATGGCGTCCGGCGCTGCAGGTACTGGCGGGGGGCTCGTTCGCCAGCGGAGACAACACGGGCCCTTTCGGCGCGCTGGGTGTGTCGCTCACCGCGCCGTGGTGGAACGGACGGTTCGCGGCGGAGCTGGAGGTGGGCATGCGGGGCGCCACGTTCAACGGGACGGTGGGCACGCTTGGCGCGGTGCGTTCCCAGGTGCTGGCGGTGCCCGTCCTCGCGTCGGTGCGCGCGGAGGTGCTCCAGTTCGCCGCGTTCACCCTGTACGGCCGAGCAGGAGGTGGACTGGCGCCTTTCCGTCATCGACTCCGCAGCGACTTCCAGGCGGAAGTGAAAGAGAGCAAGCTTTCCGGCATGGGGTTCCTGGCCGTCCAGGGCGCGTACCGGTTCGGGCGCTGGAGCGCGCTGGGAGAGTTTCGTGGCGCGTGGGCACCAGCGAGCACGCCCCTGCTGGACGCGCAGCTCGGCGGTGTGGCCGCGCTGCTGGGGATGAGGTTCGAGCCATGACTCGCGTCACCGTGCTCCTCGCGCTGCTGTTGGCGGCTTGCGGCTCGAGCGCGGTGCTCCCGGCTCCGACCATCATCGCGGTGAGTCCGAGAGAGGCGCAGGTCGGCTATCCCGGCACCATCCGCGTGACGCTGGACGCGGTGTTCCCCATCCGCGTGGACTACTCCCGCCAGGAGGCGCGCGCGGGGACCGGGACGCGGCTGTGGTTCGGCTCCGTGGAAGCGCCCCTGCACGACATCGACGAGAGTGGCACGCTCTCGGCGGATGTGCCGGAGCTGCTGCCCCCGGGAGAGCACGATGTCCGCGTCGTCCTCGCAGACGGTCGGGAGGCCCGCCGTGAACGAGGCTTCACCCTGCTCGACGGGGACGGCACAGACGAGGACGGCGGTGTGGAGGAGGTCCCCGACGGAGGCATCTTCGTCGCGGATGGAGGCCTGGAGCAGGATGGTGGGCCGACTCCGGGAACGCCGATGCAGCCAGGGGACATCACCGGCTTCGAGTTCGAGCCGGTGCAGGAGCAGACCCGGGGCCAGCCCTTCGTCATCACGGTCCGAGCCCTGGGCCCGCGCGCGGCGGAGTTCGAGGACAAGCTGGACCTCACCGTGAACAAGTCCAACGGGGGCGTCAGCCCCACGTCGCTGGATCAGTTCGTCGCGGGGGTCTGCACGCAGTCCATCACCCTGGACGTCCAGGGCGACAACGTGACGCTGACGGTGACGGACCGCTTCGGAGTCGAGGGCAACTCCAACAGCTTCAAGGTGAAGTAGTCCGCCGCGTCAGGCCAGCGTGAGGCGCAGCAGCTCGCGAACGCGCGCCATGTCCGGAGGCAGCGGAGCCTCCACCGCCCGAGCCTCCACTCCGGGTAGCGCGGGCCACTCCACCCGCGCCGCGTGCAGGGGAGTGCGCGCGAGCGCCACGGCTTCCCCCTGCCCTCCCAGCTCCTTCTCCAGCCAGGGCGTGTCGCGGCCGTACTGGTGGTCCAGCAGCAGCGGGTGCCCCAGCGAGAGCAGGTGCACGCGAATCTGGTGCGTGCGTCCGGTGAGGGGTTCGGCTTCCACCAGCGTGGCGCGGTCGAAGCTCTCCACCGGTCTCACGCGCGTGCGCGAGGGCTTCGCCTCCGCTTCTCCCGGACGGGCCACGCGCATGCGGCCCTTGCGCGCGGCGACCAGCGGCGCGTCCACGAGGCTCGGCGCATCGATTCGCCCTTCCACCAGCGCGACGTAGCGCTTGCGCACCTTGCCCGCCTCGAAGGCCACGGAGAGCGAGCGGTGCACCTGGGCGTCGAGCGCGAAGACGAGCGCACCGGAGGTGTCGCGATCCAACCGGTGCACCACGAAGATCTTCTGGCCCCGCTGTGCCTCCAGCGCATCGCGCAGGGATGGACCGCCATCACGCCCGGGGATGACAGGCACCCCGGGCGGCTTGTCCACCACCAGCAGTCCTCCTCCTTCGAAGAGGATGCGAACCTCGGTCACTCGTACTCCGAAGCCTGCACCACGGAGGTTGGCCCCAGTCCGCGCAGCTGCTTCTTCACCGCATCGGCCTTGCCCAGCACGACGATGGTGGGCGGCTCCGCGAAGCAGTACTTCTTCGCCACCACGGCCACCTGCTTCGGCGTCACCGCGCGCAGCCTGTCGCGGAAGTTCATCACCCAGTCGTCCCCCAGCCCGTGCAGGCGCATGTCGGCGATGCTGCTGGCGATGGACTCGTTCGTCTCCGTGCGCAGCGGGTAGAGGCCGCCCATGTACGCCTGCGCGTCGCGCAGTTCGCCCGGTTTGATTCCGGAGTCGCGCATCTTGGCGATCTCCGCCAGCGACACGTCGATGATCTCCCGCGTCGACTCCGTCTTGGTGAACGTCGAAAGGGCGAAGATGCCCGCCGCGTTCATCGCGTCGAACCAGCAGCCGATGCCGTACGTGAGGCCCCGGTTGACTCGGACCTCGTTCATCAGGCGCGAGGTGAAGCCGCCGCCCAGGGCCACGTTCATCGACGTGGCCGGGAAGTAGTCCTCGTGGCCCATGCGGTAGCCCGGGCCGCCCATGCGCACCTGCGACTGCGTCTGGTCCGGCTTGTCCACCACGATGACCTTGCCGGCCTTCGCCACCTTGGTCAGCGGCGGGATGACCATGGGCGCGTCGGGTCCGCCCGTCCAACCGGCGAAGGACTCCTCGGCCGCCGCGGCCACGCGCTTGGGGTCCACCGAGCCCACCACCACGAGCATGGCGATCTTCGGCCCCATGCGCTCCTGGTGGAAGCGCACCGCGTCTTCACGCGTGAAGGTGCTCACCGTCTTCACCGAGCCGCTCACGTCGTGCCCATAGGGATGATTCCCCCACAGGGCCTGGACCATGGCGCGGTCGGCGATGACAGACGGCTCGTCCAGGTCATTGGCGAACTGGGCCAGCGCCCTGTCGCGCGCGTCCACGACCTCCGACTCGGGGAAGCTGGGCTCCTGCACGAGCTGGCCCATGATGCCCAGCATCTGCGCGAAGTGCTCGGCCGGGGTGGTGATGGCGACGGACAGCGTGTCCTCGCCCACGCCCACGCCCAGGCTCGCGCCGACGAACTCCACGGCCTCGTCGATGGCCTCCGCGTTCAGGCGGCGGGTGCCCCGGCGCAGCAACCGGGCCGCGAAGTCCGCGATGCCATGCTTGCCCGCGGGGTCGGTGGAGCTGCCGGCGCGAATCACCAGCCGCATGGAGACCATGGGCAAGGGGCCGCGCTCGGCGGCGACCACGCGCAGCCCGCTGGACGTGGTGCTCTCGTGCAGCGTGGGGAACACCAGGGCGCGACTGGCCGAGCTCTTCACGGGCGCGGCCTTGCGAGGTGCGGACTTCGTCGCCCGGGCCGGCGTCTTCTTCTTCGCGGCGCCGCGGGGGGCGGACTTCGGGGTTCGGCTCTTGCGGGAGGCCATGGAGGCAATCAGCTTTCTTCAGAAGGCGCGGGCACCAGCGTCACGACGGAGCGGCGCTCGGGGAGGAGGTATTTCGCGGCGGCGGCCTTCACCTGCTCGCTCGTCACGGCGGCATAGGCGGAAGGCAGCGTGAGGACGTGGCGCCAGTCGCCCAGCAGCGCCTCGTAGTTGCCCATCGCGTGGGCACGGCCATTGTTGGTGCCCAGCTCGCGCAGGTGGTCCGAGCGCAGGTTGTTGAGCGCCTTCTGGAGCTCGCGTTCGGTGATGCCGTCGCGCGCCAGCTTCTCCAGCTCCGCGTACAGCGACGCCTCGGCCTTCTGCGGGTCCGCGCCGGGCTTCAGCTCCAGGAAGAAGAGGATGGTGCCGGGGTCGATGCGCCAGCTCCAGTCGAGCCCCACGCCCACCACCACCTTCTGCTCGTACACCATGGAGCGCACCAGCCGGCTCCCCTCCCCCTTCGTGAGCACGTACTGCGCCACGTCCAGGGCCAGGGTCTCCTCGTTGCGCGCGGCGGGCCCTCGGTAGCCAATCATCACCGCCGGGGACTGCGCGGGGTGGCGCACGGTGGCGCGGCGCTCACCGCGCTGCTCGGGCTCCGCGTTGATGACGGGCAGCGGCGCGGGGCCTCGGGGAATGTCGCCGTAGTAGCGGCGCACCAGGGCCATCGTCTTCTTCGGGTCGATGTCGCCCGCGATGTAGAGCATCGCGTTGTTGGGGGCGTAGTAGGTGCGGAAGAACGCCTGGCAGTCTTCGCGACTGATGGCTTCGATATCCGCCAACCAGCCAATCACCGGCCAGCGATACGCGTGCGCCTTGTAGATGAGCGAATCCAGCTCCTCGCCCATCATCCCGCCGATGTCGTTGTCCATGCGGACGCTGCGCTCTTCCTTCACCACCTCGCGCTCGCTGGTGAGCATGTCCTGGGAGATGCGCAGCGAGCGCATCCGGTCCGACTCCAAATCCAGCACCGTCTCCAGCGCGTCGGAGGAGAAGTCGTCGTAGTACACCGTCGCATCGTGGGACGTGTACGCGTTGGAGCTGCCGCCGTTGGACTCCAGCGTCTTGTCGAACATCTTGGGGCCGTACTTCTTGGCCCCGTTGAACATCATGTGCTCGAACAGGTGGCTGATGCCGGTGATGCCGGGGCGCTCATTGCGGCTGCCCACGTTGAAGAAGGTGTAGAGGCTGACGACGGGGGCCAGGTGGTTGGCCAGCAGGCGGACCTGGAGGCCATTGGGCAGCGTGGCCTCGTGCACGTCGAACAGGGACTGGAGGGCGGGGTCCGCGGCGCGGGCGGGAGCGGACTTCGTGGAAGCCTTGCGCATAGGCCCCCAACGTATACAGGGCGAGGCTACAGGTCCACGACACCTTCACGCAGGGCCAACACCACGGCCTCCACATGAGAGTTGACGCCCATCTTCCGGTAGATATGTGACAGGTGCGTGCGGACGGTGCGGCGCTCCAGCGTCATCACGTGCCCCACCTCCGCGTTGGACAGGCCCTTGGCCACGTAGCCCAGCACCTCGAACTCCGTGGGCGTCAGCTTCCAGGGGTTGTCCGCCTTCTTCTCCGGGGTGGCGGGCTTGCCCTGGATGGACTGGAAGTAGTTCCAGAAGCGACGGGCGATGATGGCTTCCAGGACGGTGCCGCCCGCCATCACCTCGTGGATGCCGGCGCGAATCTTCTCCGGGCCCACGCGCTTCACCAGGTAGCCGGACGCACCGGCCTGGATGGCCTCGTAGACCTTCTGCTCGTCGTCGAACGAGGTGAGGATGAGGATCTCCACCTCCGGCGCCTGACGCTTCACCTTCTGCGTCACCTGGATGCCGTTGATGCCGGGCAGCTCCAGGTCCAGCAGCACGAGCTGCGGCCGGACGCGGACGATGTCCTCCACCGCGGCCTCGCCCTCCTGACTGCTGCCCACGACCTCCAGCTCCTCGAACGTGCTCAGCACCTTGAGCAGGTTCTTGAGCAGCTGCGGCTGGTCCTCGACGACGAAGATGCGAGTGCGGTCCATGGTCACCGTCGGGGGGGCACGCTGAAGTTCAACACGGTTACTTGATTCTCTTTGCCCTTCAATATGCGGACCGACATCTTCTTCATCTCACCGGTCGACAGGGCGATCATCATGACCTCGTACGAGCCGACACGCACGGGGTAGCGCCTCACGGGCGTCGAGCGGCTGATGAGGTCTCCGTCGAGGAACACCTTCGCGGGGATGTTCGTCTCGATGGAGAGGAAGCCGCGCACCCTGACGGGTGGCTTGTTCAGCGCGACGACCTGCTCCTCCACTTCCTCCCGGGGCTCGGGCGCGCGGACGGCGGCGGCCTTCGGGGGCGGCGCGGGCCGGGGAATCGGCGTCGGGTCGGGAGGAAGCACGGGGGCATCCC
>NZ_JABUMQ010000264.1:0-16284 GCF_013336645.1 Myxococcus sp. CA039A
CCCCAGACGCTGAAGGCCCACCCGCCCACGGCGATCACCCACGACATCGACGCGGCCGAGGCCCGGCGCATGGGCGAGGCCATCTCCGTCTCGGGCGACATGGCGGAAGAGCTGCTGAAGCTGATTCGCACCACCCTGCTGGCGGACACCGCCGTGTGCGAGGGCTACACGTGGAAGCCGGGCCCCGCCCTGGCCTGTCCGCTGTCCGCCTTCCGAGGCTTCGACGACTACGTCCCCGAGGACGCGACGGAGGCCTGGCGCCAGCTCACCTCCGGGACGTTCTTCACCCAGACGTTCCTGGGCGACCACTTCTTCCTGCGGCAGACGCCTCGCGGCCTGCTGCAGAACATGCGCCGGAGCCTCGCGAAGTCGCGGCCCGCGCCTTCACGCTGACCCTCCCCAAAGGAGCTGCCCCGATGAAGTACCTCATCTACGTCAAGGACCGCACCTCGGGCCCCGTGCCCCCGGACCCCATCGCCCTCAACCGCTCCGTCCGCGAGTGGGTGGGCGCCCGCCTCCAGGACGGCACCATGGACTGTGCCTACTACGTCCTCCCGAAGATGGGCCTCTGTATCATCAACGCCGACTCGCACGAGACGCTGCTGACGCTGCTGCGCGCGTGGCCGTCGTTCGCGTTCCAGGAGTTCGAGATCCACATGCTGGCGGACGTGCGCCACGGCATCGACAACAACTTCGAGCGACTGACGCGCGAGGGCCCCAAGGCCCAGGCCGAAGAAAACGCGGCGTGACGCGCCACCCAGGAGAGCTGTCATGAGCACCGCCACCGTGCAGAAGGATGTCGGGCCCCAGGTCCCCGAGCGCATGCCGCTCGACAACCGTCGGGCTTTCTACGAAGGCCTCGAAGCCAACAACAAGCCCATCATCTTCACGGATGCCATGAAGGGCTGGCCCGCCGCCGAGCGGTGGACCTTCGACTGGTTCATCCAGCAGTACGGCGACGTGAGCGTCCCGGTGGAGTGGCTGCGCTACAACGCACGCCCCGCGGGCGATGTGGAGCGCGTGGGCCGCGTGCGGAAGATGACGATGCGCGACTACGTCGCCTCGCTGAAGGTGAAGGACGGCGAGGAGACGCCGGGCTACCTCATTGGCAACGACTTGTTCCGCACCCTCCCCGCCCTGCACCGCGACGTGCGCTTCGACGAGTACGCCGTGCAGCGGCGCCTCACCGAGCAGCTCTTCTTCATGGGGCCGAAGGGCACCTTCACCCAGCTCCACTTCGACCGCGCGCACAACCTGCACGCCGTCATGGTGGGCCGCAAGCAGTGGCAGCTGTACGCGCCGTCACGGGACGCGGAGCTGCGGCCGGCGAAGCTCAGCCACCCCTGGTCGGTGATGAGCGCGCATGACCTGACACCGCACGGAGGCAAGCCGGACGAGCTGCCCGCGGGCAAGGTCCCGGACTATGACTTCGTCCTGGAGGCCGGGGAGATCCTCTACCTGCCCTATGGCTGGTGGCACCGCGTGTACACGGTGGAGGACGCCATCGCCACCAACTACTGGTGGTGGACCTGGTCCATGCTGGCGCGCATCGGCCCCAAGCTCATCCCCTCCATCGCGGTGAGCGCGATGAAGAAGATGCGCAAGCAGCAGACGCTCGGTCGCGAGTACCGCGAGCAGTGACGCGGAGCCGGCGGCTCACTCCAAGTCGATGAGGGCGGCGAACATCGCGCCCTGCGAGACATTGACGACGCCTGTGCCCTTTCCCATGGGGCACAGGCGCAGCGAGTGGCCGCCGTAGGTTTCACCGAGGACGAAGAGTCCCCAGATGACGCTGTGAGGCAGCACCCCACCGTCGGGTCCCAAGTAGTGGAAGGGCGCGGACCGCACCCGCTCCTGCACCACCCAGCCGCCCTCATCGAGCGCCTTGCGCGCGGCTTCGTCCCACGCGGGCGCGGGCGTCGACTCCCCGAGCAACACCGAGGCGCCGCCAAAGTCCCGCCCCGCCTTGAGCACCAGCTCCTCGCGCCGGGAGGACAGCAGCTCCGGAAGGAAGACGCGCTCTCCCCCGCGCTCGACATCGGCCCGCTCGACACGGCGAGACCAGGGCACGTGGGTGCGCACCAGCGCCTGCTCCTCGGCGGACAGCGCGGAGGACGTCACACGCTCCGACAGGAGCGCGAGGTTGCGCTTGTCGTCGAGCACGTCCTGAGCGGGACCGTTGAAGAGGCTGATTGAGCGAGCGGAAGTGGCGGCCCGCGCGTTTTCGATGAACTCCGGGCCCGCCATCAGGAGACGATCCCGGGCCTCGTACTCGACCACCGCGTGCAGCCGCTTGCCCTGGGTGGTGAGGCGGTGTCCCTCGGCGCTCTTCACCGCGCCGTAGGTGGTCATGAAGACCTCGCCCCGCGCGCCCTCCGGGCGGAGGATCTCCATGAGCTGGCTGGTGAAGAGTCGGCACGCCTGCTCCGCGAGCGCCGGCCCCGGAAGACCGCTCGGGGGGAAGAGGATGGCGATGTTGCACTCGCCCTCCCACTCGGTGTCGCGGCGCACGCAGTCCACGATGTTGGTGAAGAAGGCGCGCAGGGTATGGGGCTGACGGATGCGCAGCCCCTGCTCGGTGGCGAAGCGGTGCATCGCGGGCTGCGACATGACCTGCTGGACGAGGAAGGCCGTCTCCCAGCCGCCGACCCCCGCCGTCAGGTTGAACTCCAGGCACTTCAGGGAGGTGCCATCGTGGATGAAGTCACCGCGGCTGATGGCGCCACGCGCGTCGTCCGTGCGCGCGAGGCAGTCCAGCGCCTCGCTGGCGCGCTCCTGGGAGAGCCCGTACCAGGCCGCCGCGCTGGCGGCGTCCCGGAGCAGTCGCCGTGGCGCGCATTTGATGAGTCGGCACAGCTTCGTGGCCATCTCCCGCATCGCCACCACCGCCGTGGCGTCGATGAACAGGGGCCAGGCGTGCAGTTGGTAGGGAAAGAGCGGTGACGCCTCGCTCGGCGAGAAACTGTGCCGCGCGACGGCCTCCGGGACGCGCTCGGCGAAGTCGAGGAACTCCGCGGCCGCGGAGGACAGCCCCCCGTGCAACGCCTTGATGTCGGGAGGCAACTTTCCGCCGGGAATCGGCTCGGGCGCGCGCATGCCGTACTGCTCCTTCATGAGTAGAGGTGAACCACGTCGACTGCGTGGGAGTCGCTCAAGACAGCTCGCAGACCACGCGAAGCTCGCTCGTATATCGGTGCTGGGCCGCATCCGTGAGCCAGAGGTGGTCCGGGTCCGGCACCATCTCCGAGAAGCTGACCCGCGAGGACGGAGCTTCCTCCAGCGCGCGTCGCACCAGCTTGGCCATCATCTCCACCAGGAGCGGGCTGTCGAAGTCCACGAAGCAGGGCTTGCGCTCCGTCTCCACCTTGAAGAACGCGAAGCGAGGGATGCCGAGTCCGCGCTGCCAGCGCCGGGCCTCGAGCCACTGCTCCAGCGCCTCCGTGACACTGGCGAAGCCCAGGCTCGCCGCCGGCACGCTCCAGCGCTCGCGGGCGACGATGACACCATCCACCGTCAGTCGCGGCGAGTAGTCCTCGCCCAGCGCCAGGTCGAAGGCGCTCGCGCAGCGGTGCTCCAGATAGACGGCCAGGAAGTCCATCAACCCGAAGCGGCGCCCGCTCACGCGGTCGACAACCTCCAGCGCGCCGTCGCGACGCTCCACCACCAGGTCCCCCACGCGCAGGGCGCGAGCGCCAGGATTCGGCGACGGCTCCTGCCCGGAGAGGTAGTGGAGGCTGCCTCTGGGGAACAGGCACGGCAGCGTCCGCTGGCTCCACTCGGACTTGGGAAACACCGGGACGATGTCCGCCTCGGTGGCACACCGCTCCGCGAGCGCGAAGAGCTCCGCGGGCGCGGGGTGCTGCTCCACGAAGAGCGAGGAGATGCTGTTGCACAGGTGCAGCTCACCCAGGACCAGTTGGTAGTCCCCGGCGCGGACCGCCTCGTCGCTCGCCGCGTCGATCATCACGTCCGGCGACGCATGCCAGCGGCGCTTCCACCCCGCTCCGCTCGTGACGAAGCTCTCTCGCACCAGGGGACGCAGTGCCTCGACGGTGCGCGTCTGACGACGGACACCCGGTTCCAGGGCGAAGAGCTCACGCCAGCGACGACGGTGCTCGGTGACAATCTCCTGGATGGGCATCAGCTCCGTCGCGGACGCCGGATCTTGAATGCCCTCGACGAAGGCGAGCTGGAGCGTGGTGAGCTCCACCGTCGCGCCTCCCTGGGACAGCTTGTCGAACAGCGCCTCCAAGCCCACGCCCGTGCGACGGGTCACCTCGCCCACCAGCCAGCGAGCCCCCGTCAGCAGCAGCTCCAACACGGGTCCGAGTCGCGCGAGCAGCGGAGCACCCAGCTCCAGCGATCCATCCCTCACGCAGTCCTCGTAGATGAGCGTGCGCGAGGCGTACGTCTTGCCCGCGGCGCGCGTCGGGAGCGCGCCCGTGACTTCCTTGAACACGCCCTCCAGCTCCGCGAGCGCTCCGTCCAGCGCCTCGGGTGAGCCGGCCGCGGCCTCGACGGCGGCACGCGCGTGCTCCAGTCGGTCCAATGGGGCCAGCGCGCGCGCCCGAGCATCCTCATCGGGAATCGCCATCAGCGCGCCGCGCAGCACCATCTCCGGGCGCACCAGCAGCGGCACGTCCCAACCCCAGGCCAGCACTCCCATCCCGCTCGCCTGGTCCAGCGCGTCGTAGACCTCGTCCACGTTCGCGAAGGCGGGCTCGGCGCCGCGCGTGAGCGCCTCCGCGATGGCCACTGCGCTGACCGTGCCATCACACCGCGCGAGCAACAGCGCCTGCGACGGCAACAGCTCCACGGGCGTGGGCATGGGGCCATGCAGCACCTGGCCCTCCAGGCGGAAATACGGCAACAGCCGAGGCGGCGCCCAACGTCGCAGGGTCGCGTCCTGGACCAGCGCGGCGCCGAG
The DNA here is from genome assembly GCF_013336645.1 of Myxococcus sp. CA039A. Taxonomy (NCBI): domain Bacteria; kingdom Pseudomonadati; phylum Myxococcota; class Myxococcia; order Myxococcales; family Myxococcaceae; genus Myxococcus; species Myxococcus sp. CA039A. The sequence goes on from NZ_JABUMQ010000264.1 coordinate 4,928, forward strand.
CGTGTCCATGCACCACGCCTCGAAGTAGACGGCGCGCCGGGAGACGAGCTGCTGCCCCGGCGACAAACGCAAGGCGTCACTCGACTGCGTCAGCCGCGCCCAACCCACCGGACCGAAGAACCCGATGGTGTCATTCTTGGTGCTGTAACGCTGAACGTAGGAAGCGACCAGCCGCTCGCGTTGCCGGGCCTTGCTGTTGCGCGCGGTGGCGGGAAGCGCCGCGAGTGGCTCGACGCCCGTCTTGTACGCGTGACGGTTCTGCCAGAGCAGGGCCTCGCGCAGTCGCGTCTCACCCGCCAGGGAGCGCAGCGCGGCGCTGATATTCAGCAAATCCGCGTCGAATGCGGCACGCAGTGTGTCCCCGGGTGTTTCAGCCCCCGTTGCGAGCCAGGCCTCCGCGGCGGCGGCGGCGCTCGGTGCCGCGAGCCGGAGCACATCCTCGGCGGGAAAACCGGCGCCGCGCAGCGCGGCCCAGGGCCACAGCGCCATTCCAGGAGCAAGCGGGACAAGCAAGGGTGAAGCGGACATCGAGGATTCCAGAGGCTCGGGTACAGCGGTCAAGGAAGTCTGCCCCTTCCGGATTGTCCGCCTACTCTAGTATACAGCCCGTCCCTCTCAACGGCGTTCCCTGTATGAGCGATCAATCATCATCATTGCCGCGTCTTTCGTATTTCACGGGTCGAGGTGTCGCGGAGAAGATCCGCCTGGTGCTCGCCGAGTCCGGCACGGAGTACGAGGACATCGACCTGGGCAAGTTCGACGTAAAGGCGAAGGAGAAGACGCCTCCCTTCGAGGAGCTGAAGCGCGCCGGAAAGCTGGCCTTCGACAAGGTGCCCTTGTGGGAGGAGCCGGACGGCTTCCGCGTCGTGCAGAGCCTGGCCATCCTGCGTCACGTCGCGCGCACCCGGGGCCTCTATGGCGCGAACCCGCGTGAGAGCGCCGCCTGCGACATGATCATCGAAGGCGTCGAGGAAGTGACGGCGCGCGCGCGCAGCCTGACTTCGCTCAGCCCGGACGACCTGTCCGAGCAGCTCCCCATCATCCTGGGCGAGGAGCTGCCCCAGTGGCTCGGCCACTTCGAGCGCGTGATTGGGAACAACGGCAGCGGCGAGGGCTTCTTCGTCGGCACCGCGGTGAGCGTGGCGGACACCAGCGTCTTCGGCTTCCTGGAGCTGCTCGTCGACAACGGGCTCATGGAGGTGCTGGAGAACAGCTACCCGCGCCTGCGCTCGTTTTTCGAGCGGATGAGACAGCGTCCCAACCTCGCGCGCTACATCGCTTCTCCCAAGCGAAACCCGCCCGTCCAGCTCCTCAACGGCTGAGCGGAATCATCCTGGCACCCGAAGCCCTCCGGCCATGACGCTGACCCTGAAGTTTCATGACTCCGTCCGCCACCTGAGTGATGAGGCGCTGGACGTCCTCACGTCCGAGTCGAGTGTGTTCTTCGGCCGGCGCTGGCTCAGGATGTTGGACGCGGTCGACCTCCCCTTCATGGTCCGGGGCGAGCTGTCGCTTCGCTATGCCATTGTCAGCCAGGGCGAGGTCCCCGTCGCGCTGGCGCCGTGTTTCATCACCCGCAGCCAGAACATCTACACCCCCTACGCGCTGGAGAAGTTCTTCTTCAGCAGTTGGAAGAAAGGCTTCGCCAACGCAGGGGGGCTGAGCCGGGTGGCCGTCACGGTGGCGGACCTCTACCACTCGCTGGCGCGGCTCACGGGGGCTGGCATCGATGGAGGCGTGTTCGTCACCAGCCCCCTCAGCATGCGCAGCGGCATCATCTGCTCGCCCCAGTCGCCTGAACTCGCGCGCCAGGCCCGCGAGCTCATCCTCCAGGGGCTGCGGGAGCTGGCGACGAGTGAGCGACTCCCCCTCTACTTCTACGGAGTGGATGGAGACGATGCGGCGCTCCGAGAGGCGCTCAACTCAGCGTCCTTCCAGGAAGTCTTCATCTACGACGACAACGTCATCGACGTGCCGCCGGGTGAGAGCCTCGACGCCTATCTGGGCCAGTTCAAGAGCGACGCGCGGAGGTTCCTCAAGAAGGAGATGGCGCACGTTCGAGACGCGGGCGTGAGCTTCGAGCGTGTCTCGCGCATGGGTGAGATGGGCGAGTTGCTCGAGCGGTTCTACGAGGTGACGTATTCGAAGTACGGCAGCGAGCACATCCGCCACCCGCCCGCGTTCTGGTCCGCCATCGAGCAGCACGTCTCACCCGAAGCCGAGGCCGTGGTGGGCTACCAGGGCGGAGAGCCCATCGGGTTCTCCCTGCTGCTGCAGAAGCACGACGAGGTGTGGTTCTACCGCGTCGGTCGCGCCGAGGCGGGTGCATCGGAGACACCGCTGTACTTCAACCTCGGCTTCTATGAGCCGCTGCGCCGGGCCTACGAGCTGGGCGCCCGGAAGCTCTGGCTCGGGCCCAGCGCCTACGAGACGAAGCGACGGAGAGGCGCGCGAAGACATCCACTCTTCAGCTACCTGTGGATTCCAGGGCGCTGGCCGCGCACCGTCCTTCAGCCCTACGTGTCTGCCTATTCCCGCGTGACGAAGGCCATGGCGGCGGGCAGCCCGCAGAAGAACCGGATGCGAAAGACACCCTGACTTGAAGGGTGCCTCGACTCCCGTGGTGCGTCGCACCCCACCACGGGAGCCTGAGCAGGCTCAGCCTTCGAGCTGCTCCGGCGTGACGCAGGCCGCGGCGAGGTCCAGGTCCTCCAGCGGGATTCGCTGGATGTGTTCGCGAGGCTCGTACTTGGGGTTGAGCTTGTCGCGATACTTCTCGGAGCCGCTCTCGTACGTCACCCACAGCTCGCCATCGATGATGTTCACGCCCTGGGCGTAGGGGTCGATGAGCCCATTGCTGATATCCACCCGGTTATCGATGTTCGCCGTGAAGGAGTCCGCGCTCGCCTCGAACGGCTGGTAGACGAGCTTCTGGTCGCCCGTGGTGAACAGCAGGGCGCCGTCGACCACCGTCATGCCCTGGGCGCGGTCCGGCGCACGGATGGGTCCCTGGCGTGAGTCCTCGATGAGGGAGCCGGTCTCCTCGTCGATCTTGTAACGCCAGACAGCGCCCGCCTTGCCATCGCCGTCCTTGCTGTAGCTGCCGATGTACGCGTAGCCGTCCTTCACCGTCATGTAGCTGCCAGCGGAGACCAGGTCCATGCCAGTGGCAGGGTCCTTCACTCCCTCGGGGAATGGGACCTCCATCACCTGGGAGGCCTGGGCCACGGTCCCCGTCTTCGCCGCGCGCTCCAGTTCCTCGCGCGTGTAGACGTAGATGCCCCGGGTGTCGGAGACGTAGACGAACTCGCCGTCGGTCGAGACACCACCGCCGTGCGTGGGCTTTCCCTCTTCGGGGTGCTTGGGGTCGAGCCCACCGAGCTGCACCTGGAGCGACTCGCTGCCCGAGCCCTTGTCCTGCACGGACAGCAGCACGTCGTGCTCGTCGGAGTAGTACGTCGTGAGCACTTCATCGCGTTTGGCGTCGTAGCCCTGGCCCTGGGGCGTCCAGCCCGCATCGAGGTGCAGCAGCTCCGGACCGACGGGCGCCGAGCCGCTCGAGGAAGGCGGAGCGGCCACCACGCTCGCGGGCTCCGCGACCGCCGACTTCGTCCCCAGGCCGGTGAGATTCACGGGGCTGGGCCGGGCGGCCTCCAGGCCGTCCTGGAAATAGGGCGCGGGGGCTGGGGGCGTCGCCGGTGCTTCAGGCGCCAGAGGCTTCGTGGCGTCCGTCTGGGTCGTGGTGACGACCCGGCGAGGAATCGAGGTGATCAAGAGCATGCCTCCGTCTGAACGGGCGAGTATCCAAGCCCCGCTGTATCACGGGCTGGTAACAACCCGAGCATATCCGAGTCTGGCCGGGAGAGCGCGACCCGGCCCACGGAACCGGCGGCCCCTTGGGGCGGCTGCGGGACGCGGATTTTGCTATGGGGGGGCCATGTCATCCGCACTCCAGACCCGTTCCCCCAGCTCCCTGGCCGCTGGCCGCTTTGGTCAGACGCGCTACATGATTCGCCGGAAGTTCTTCAAGCTGTTCGGCGGCGCCTTCCACATCTACGACGAGGTGGGCAACCTCGCGTTCTACTCGAAGATGAAGGCCTTCAAGCTGAAGGAGGACCTGCGCATCTACGGAGATGAGGAGATGCGTGAGGAGCTGCTCACCATCAAGGCGCGCGGCATCCTCGACTTCGGCATGACGTACGACGTGACGGACGCCGCCACGGGAGAGCGCGTGGGCGCGCTGCGCCGCAAGGGCCTGCGCTCCATCCTCCGAGACCAGTGGCTGGTGCTGGACGCGAACGACCAGGAGACGGGGAAGATTGAAGAGGACAGCATGATGCTGGCGCTGGTGCGCCGCTTCCTCACCAACCTGGTGCCGCAGTCCTTCTCCGGGAAGCTGGGCGAGACGAAGGTCCTCGCCTTCCACCAGCGCTTCAACCCGTTCATCCAGAAGATCGACCTGGACTTCTCGATGGACGACCGGAACCTGCTCGACCGGCGGCTCGGCATCGCCGCGGCGGTCCTGATGTGCGCCATCGAAGGCCGTCAGCAGTAGCCCTCGGGAGGAGGGCCGGGAGCGCGTCCCGGCCCCCTTCTTCAGGAGCGGAGGGGCAGTCGGAGGGTGAAGGTGGAGCCTTCGCCCATCTGGGAGCGGGCGGCCAGCGAGCCACCGTGAAGCCGGGCGAGCGACGAGGCGATGAACAAGCCCAGTCCATGGCCCCTCCCCTGTTGGCTGTCCGCTCTCCGGAAGCGATCGAAGACGTGGGGCAGCGAGGCGGCCGGGATTCCCACGCCCTTGTCTCGCACATGGATGAGGACCGCGCCCGGATCCAACGCCGTCCGGATGTCCACCTCGCGAGAGGTGCCGCGATACTTCACCGCATTGGACAGCAGGTTGTTGAGGATCTGCCGCGTCCGTTCCGCGTCGAAGAACACCTGCTCCGAAGGCTCCTGCGCCTCCAGCCGGAAGGTCACCTCCGGCTGGGCCTCGGCCCAGTCCTGGATGACTTCCTGGAGGAAGGGAACCAGGGGCGCGGGCACGCGCTGGAGCTCCAGCTTCCCATCCACCAGTCGCGAGGCGTCCAGGATGGAGGTCACCAACCCGTTCATCTGGTCGAGCTGGCGCATCACCGACTCCGCGGAGCGTTGCTCGTCTTCGGGGGCGCCACGCTTGAGCAGCTTGCGAAGCAGGAGCTGGACGTTGAGGCGCGCGGAGCTCAGCGGCGTCTTCAGCTCATGAGCGACCCAGTTGAGCATCTCCTCGCGCGCCGCTCCCAAGGAGGTGGCGGAATCGCGCGAAGGCGGAGGTGTGTCCGGAATGGCCCGTTCGTGACGGGCCAGCGCGGCGCTGACGGTCTTCTCGAATGTGGCCAGGTCCACCGGCTTGGCCAGGAACGTCTCCGCCTCTTCGCGACCGGTTGGGCGCGCCGCGCTGAGGAGCACGAAAGGCACGTGCGCCAGGGCGGGCTCCGAGCGCATCGCATAGAACAACTGCATCCCCGTGCGCCGGGGCATCATGTGGTCGCTGATGACCAGATCCGGAGGCTCCGTGCGCGCGAGCATCAGGGCCTCCTCGCCATTGCTTGCTCGCACGACGCGGTGGCCCAGGTCCTCGAGCACCTCGGAGAACACTTCCAGGAGCGCCTCTTCGTCCTCGGCGATGAGGATCAGGCTCATGTCGTGCTCCCACCGATGGTGGTTCCCACCGGACGGGCCTGACCCGTGAGCAATCCCTGAGAGGAACGCATGGGGGCGAGCACCCGCAGGCCCGTATCGGCCACCTCGAACTCGCGCACGGTGCTGTCGTACTTGCTGTCGCGCATCTTCAGGATGGAGAGGATCCGGTGCAGGCGGCCGTGCAGCTCCACGAAGCGCAGGAGCAGCACGTTCTCCGCCAGCATGGCCACGGGCGAATCGCTGAAATCCAGCTCGGTGCCCACGACCTTGGAGACCTCGCGGGTGAACAACGACGTCACCCCCAGTTGCCGCAGGCGCAGCGACAGGGATGCCAGGAAGGCGCGGCGTCGCTCGCCCTCCATGATGGACTGCTCCAGCTCCGCCAGCCCATCCAGGACGACGCGCTTCACGCCCCGCTCCTCGATGCGCTGGAGGATGCGGCGGACAAGGACGTCTGCCTCGGCTTCCGCGGGCAGCTCGTTGATGATTTCCAGCATCCCGGACTCGTACGCGGGCCGCATGTCCAGCCCCACCCGCAGCGCGCGGGCGAGCACGCGCTCGGGTGAGTCGAAGAACGAGACGAAGAGCGCCTTCTCCCCACGGCGAGCGCCGTCCAGCGCGAAGTACGACGCCATCAGCGTCTTGCCGATGCCCATGCTCCCGGCGATCAACGTGGCGCTGTTGGACGGAAAGCCGCCGTACATCAAGGTGTCCAGCTCCGGAAGCCCGAAGCCCCTGCGTTCGAGGTCCAGAGGAGCCTCCGGCACGGCAGGCAGCGTCGCCTCCAGGCGAGGCAGGAAGTCCACGCCCTGCATGGTGATGCGCATGACGTGCTCACCCATCAGGTGTGGACGACCGCGCAGCTTCACCACCTCCACCCGGCGCATGCGGAGCGCGCCCTGGCTCCGGACGGACACCGCCACGATGCCATCCATGGTGGTGGCCTCCGGCAGTTCCATCAGTCGCTGGAGCGGATACTCCGTGGTGAAGATGCCAATGCAGTTGAGCGCCGCCAGGCCGAGGCCCAGCTCGTAGAGGAACTCGCGCAACCGCGCCTCGTCCTGCCACAGGTCGCGGATGGAGCGCAGGCCGTCGATGAAGAGCAGGCGGGCGCCGCGCTCTCGCACCGTCTGGAGGAGCAGGTCCCTGGCTTCCTTGGCGCCCCGCTTCAGCGCCGAGTAGGCGCTGATGAGGAACAGCATGTCGCCCAGCACCTCGGGCTTGTGGAAGGCGAAGCCGGACAGCGCATCCACCAGCTTGTCATGAGGCTCGGAAGTGACGGTGACCACCACGACGGGGATGCCCCGCGACGCGGCCGCGAAGGCCACCTGGCTGCACAGCACCGTCTTGCCGCTGCCGGGCGTCCCGGTGACGATGATGGACTGGCGAGGAGGCAACCCACCCGCCAGGAGCACGTTGAGGCTGGGGATGCCGGTGTCGAAGTTCTGCGGCGGACTCATTCAGGAATTCCGGGGAACGTGAAGACCCAGGCGAGGGAGGCCTGAGCCAGGAGGTGTGCACGCGACGGCACAGCGCGCAACCTGCGGTTGGCTCGGGCGACCCGCCACCCCGAAACGCCGTTCGACGACCCCGGACTGTTCAGCAGTCAGCATCCTCCAGCCCTCCAGGGCTGGATGCTGAACCCGCGAAGGGCTGGGCGCCTGCCGTGTGCCGTCCAGCCCCCCGTGCGATGGACCTGGCGCGCGCTCCCCTGGCACCAGCCAGAGGAACCGCACGTGCGGCGACCATCACACGGGCAGGCGTTGGAGCAGCGGTTCGAGCCCCCGATCAAATCTCCAGGAAGACCAGCTTATCTCAACGGACCAGTAAAACTGGCCGCACATGAACCCATCGAGAAAGCCAGACGCAACCCACCCTCCACGCGCGACGGATTGTGGATGTTATTGGCGTTGACCGGAGCGCCTCAAGGTGCCCGAGCTCGCGATTCTCCAGGGACGTCAATCGGGCGGCGCGGAGCCACCACCGAAGACGAGGGGGTCGTCGAGGTTCTTGAGGTCATCGCCAACCCGAACGCGGGATTCTTTCCTCTTAGGCGGGTTTTTCAATACAGTGCGACTGAGTCGTCAGCGCGTATTAAACGGAGAATCCAGGAATGGCTCGAAACGTCAAGTCCACCTACGTCCTTGGTACGGGTCTCTCTCACGACGGCTCGGCGTGCCTCATCAAGGATGGGCGCATCTGTGTGGCCATCGAGAAGGAGCGCATCACCCGGCGCAAGCACGACGGTGGCAACGACTCGGACGCGGTGAGCTACTGCCTGCAGGCCGAGGGCATCACCATCGACGACGTGGCCGTGGTCGTGCAGAACGACAACTTCGGCATGCTGGTGGGGGCGGACGACTGGTTCCAGGGGCCTCGGGTGGTGAAGGGAACCAACGTCCCCCTCGTCACCATCTCCCACCACCTGGCGCACGCCTTCAGCGCCATCTGCGCGTCGCCGTTCGACGAAGCCTCGGTGCTCATCATCGATGGCAGCGGCAATTCCTTCGATGACTGCCTGGACCGTGAAGGGTGCACCCTGGGCGTGACGCCCGCCAAGGAACTGGAGCACCTCTACTTCGAGAAGGACAGCTATTACCACTACGAGCAGGGCCGGATGCGCCCGGTCTACAAGGACTTCTCCGAGGCCGGCATGGGCATCAAGCAGTACCCCATGCGTCCCAACTTCACGATGCACTCCATTGGAGGCATGTACCTGGCTGCGAGCGTGTACGTGTTCGCGGGCTTCGAGGACCCGGGGAAGCTGATGGGGCTTGCGCCGTTTGGCCGCCCGAACCAGCACGACTTCCCCATCTTCGACCTGAAGGACGGTCGCGTCTTCGTGCGCTACGACTGGATGGAGCGCTTCACGCGGCCGGCGCGCAACAAGACGGACTTCAAGGAGGGCTTCCAGGCACACGCGGACTTCGCGTGGTGGCTGCAGCGTGAGGTGGAGCGGGCCCTGCTCTACGTCGTGAACCACCGCTACGAGCAGGCGCCGTCGGACAACCTCGTGTACGCGGGAGGCGTGGCGCTCAACGCGGTGGCCAACCGCGTCATCCGCACGCAGTCTCGCTTCAAGAACATGTTCATCCAGCCGGCGGCGGGTGACAACGGGCTGGCGGTGGGCTGCGCGTATTACGGCTGGCAGGAGGTGCTCAAGCGCGAGCGGGTGAAGGCCACGGGCTCCTCGGCGTTCGGCCGGCACTACCGCCGCGACGAGGTGGATGCGGCCCTCAAGAACCACGACGACCTGCTGAAGGAGGAGCCGGCGCAGGACGTGTACCGGCGCACCGCGGAGCTGCTCGCGGACGGCAAGGTGGTGGGTTGGTTCCAGGGGGGCTCGGAGCTCGGTCCGCGGGCGCTCGGCCACCGCAGCATCCTGGCGGACCCGCGCCTGCCGCACATGCGCGACTTCATCAACAGCAAGGTGAAGTTCCGTGAGGACTTCCGCCCCTTCGCGCCGTCGGTGCTGCGCGAGGACTGCTCCACCTACTTCGACTGCGACTACGAGAGCCCGTACATGGTCATGGTGGCGCCGGTGCGTCCGGAGTGGCGCTCGCGCATCCCCAGCGTCGTGCACCAGGACTTCTCGGCGCGCATCCAGACGGTGACCGAGGACGTGTCCCCCGCGTACTACCGGCTGCTGAAGCAGTTCAAGGAGGTCACCGGCATCTCCGTGCTGCTCAATACCTCCTTCAACCGCAAGGGCATGCCCATCGTGGAGACGCCCGAGGAGGCCATCCGGTTCTTCCTCAGCTGCGCGCTGGACGCGCTGGTGCTGGAGGACCGCATCTTCTTCAAGGTGGCGACGCGGACGTCCGTGGACCTGCCCCTGGACAAGCTGCTGCTGGAGCGCATCAAGCCCGCGCTGGAGCGCAACGTCGAGGAGGCGAAGCGTATCGGCGGGGTGTTCGAGCTGCGCCTGAGCGGCGTGCGGACCTTCACCATGGACCTGTCGCGCCAGCAGCCGACCCTCTTCGAGGGCCGTCAGAAGACCCCGGACGTGGTGCTCGAACTCTCGGAGAGCGACTTCCAGCGGCTCTACAACGACCCCAACGAGGCCCAGTCGCTGTTCGGCCAGGGAAAGATCTCCGTCAACGGAGATCCCGCGCGCGCGCTGCAGGTGGCGCGCATCCTGCGGATGTCGTGAGCCGCGGGCCCGCACTCGAGAACGCCATGAACGTACGGGAAGCTCTCCAGCGGACGAAGCACTGGGTCGATACGGAAGGCAGCCGGATCCCAGGCTTCCTGGGCGCCTATGTCGCGGGGAGTTCGACGCGCATGCCGCTGGACGCGCCCTTCGCGCCGTGGCGTGACGTCGATATCGTCATCGCCACGACGGACGCGAACGAGGTCCGGATGCCGCCCCTGGAGTTCGTGCACCAGGAGGTCATCGTGGAGTGCGGCTGCCTGGACGCGAAGCTCTTCCAGCGCGCCGAGGATATCGTCGCGACCCCGGAGCACGCGGACAACCTCGCGGCGGGGGTCATCCTGTCGGACCCGACCGGCGCCTTCCAGAAGCTGCACGAGCGCGTCGCCGTGGAGTTCCCCCGGCGCCCCTGGGTGCGTGCCCGGTGCGAGGCACACCAGCGCACCTTCCTGACGCACCTGGAGCAGGCCACCCAGGCCCGCGCGGCGGGGATGTATCCGCTGATGCTCATGCACTACCACGCCGCCCTGGTCTACCTGTCGGGGCTCGTGGCGCTGTCACACCTGCGCCCCATCACAGTGCGCCAATGCTTCGTCCTCTCGGGGGAGTTGCTGGAGCGGCAGGGGCTCGGGGCCCTGCACGAGGAATCGCTGGAGCTGCTGGGCAGCGCGAGCCTGTCGAAAGTGGAGGTGGAGCACTTCCACGCGGACTTCATGAAGGCCTTTGACCGCGCGATTGAAGTGAAGCGGGGCGACATCCCGTACGGCTTCAAGCTTCGCGCGCACCTGAGGCGCGCCTACCTGGAGGGAACCCAGGAGATGATCGATGCCGGGCGGCACCGGGAGGCCGCGTTCTGGTTCTTCGGCCTCTATTTCCTCGCGCTGATGGTGCTCCAGAAAGACGCCCCCGGCGACGAGAGGCTGGCGTTCCAGGCGCGCTTCGATGCGTTCTTCACCCGGCTCGACTTGCATCCCACCGCGGACTGGATGGGCCGGCTGCGGCGCGCGAAGGCCGTCTTCGAGCGGTTCCGCGAGGCCTCCGAAACGGCCCTCGCGAGCACCCCCGCCATCAAGGACTGACTCCCCTCATGGCGACCATCCTCCTCGCGCCCTTCGCGGGCCATGGCCATATCAATCCCACCCTGAAGCTCGCCCGGGCACTGGGCCAGCGAGGCCACCGCGTGGTCTACGCGGGCCCCCTGGACTGCCAGAAGCTGGTGACCCGCCGCGGGGGCGAGTTCATCCCCGTGCTCGAGGAGCAATTGCCCAAGGGCAGCTTCGACCCCTTCCAGGCCTCCGGGTTCCTGGGGCACGTGCGCCAGCTCCGCGCGCTCACGCGCCGGGTCGACGCCGCGCTGCTGGCCATCGCGGAGGGCGCGCTCGACGGAGTCTTCGAGCGCGTGCGACCGGACCTGGTGGTCTGCGACACCCTCCTCCCGTACACGGCGCTGGTGGCCCATGGCCATGGAGTCCCAGCGGTCTTCTTCAACACCTCCGTGCCCCGCGAGTTCATCCACCCCTTCCTGTCC
>NZ_JABUMQ010000265.1:0-16245 GCF_013336645.1 Myxococcus sp. CA039A
CCCCCGAAGCCGCCCCCCGTTCAAACCGAGGAGCTTCCTTCGGCCCGAGACGCCGCGCCTCAGGATCCGGCTCGCAAGCGGAGGCGCTCCGAGGTCGTGATTCCCCTGTCGGAGCGGCCCACCCAGCTGCTCGACAGCGCCACGGAGCTCTTCCTCCCCAGCATCCCCCAGCAGCGAAACTGGAAGCGGCTCGCGGGCATCGCCTGCGGCGTCGTGGTCGTCGCGGCCTGCGTGGGGCTCGCCCTTTCCACGCGGCGCCCGGCCACGTCCGGTGCCATGCCCGCGCCCGAAGCCCGACCCCGGCTGGACTCCGGCACCCTGCGTCCGCCCACCTTCGTCCAGTACCCCGTGACGGAGTTCCTGCTCGAGGCAGACCGCGACGTCATCATCGTCCCCCGGACCTTCAAGGCGTTTGGACCGCTCGCCCCGGAGCGCTCCTTCGTGCTCGTCGACACGACCTCGCCCGGCCGGGGTGCGCCCTTCATCCTCAGTCCGTCCCAGGGCCTTCCTCCAACGGTCTTCTTCCTGCTGTCCGGCGACGCCTCGCTCCTCCCCGAGGGGGCCCGTCTGGGGGAACTCGCGGGCGAGCCCCAAGCCATCGAGAAGGCCCGCGATATCTCGCTCTTCCGTCTCGGACCTGGCAGCAAAGAGTCGATCCCCGAGCGGCTCATCCAACTGTCCGGCGCGAGCGTCGCGGCATCGAAGTCCTTCGTCTTCCGCCCTGACGCGGAGGGGCTGCTGCTGAAGCGCGGACTCGTCCTCAAGGGGCTCGATCCGATGACGACCTACGCGCTGAACCTGGAGGCGACGCCCCAGGGCGCATTCCTTCATGGTCGCGGCGCGGGCCCCGCCACCACGGTCATCTGTGCCCAGTGGGTGCCACCGCCCGAAGAGAACCCCTCGCCGCGCGGAGTCTCCCGGGACAAGGAGGCCTTGCCCCTCCAGTTCCTGCTCCGACAAGGCGAGGAGCGCCGCGTGCGAGGCGTCCTCGGACTGGTGTGTGGCTTCGTCGACGACGGCGCCGACGGCAACGAGGGGGCGCTCCGGATGCGCATCGACGCGGAGGCCGCCGTCAAGCGTCCGCCCGCCAAGAAGCCTCGCACCCCGGACGTCACGCAGCTGCTCAAGGACCTGAAGCAACACCTTCGCGAGAAGAAGTACGAGGAGGCCGTGGCCGTGGGGGAGAAATGCCTGGCCTTGATTCCCAGCCACCCCGAATGCCTGCTCCTGTCAGGCACGGCGCTGGGCTACGCGGGCCGGACGGAAGAGGGCGCGCGACTGTACCAACGCTTTCACCAGCTCTATCCGGAACACACACAAGCGAACATCGTGGAGGGGCTCCTGATGGAAATCGAGGGCGCCTCGGCCCCGAAATGACGGCGCCACCGCGACATGATTTGCGCGCCCGCCACGGGTTACCCCCATGACCCACGATCCGCATGAGCACCTTGGACGCTACGAGCTCCTCACCCAGTTGGGTCGAGGAGGCATGGCGGAGACGTGGCGCGCGCGGTTGGTCGGCGCCGCGGGCGTCACCAAGCCGGTCCTCATCAAGAAGGTGTTGCCGGAGTTCGCCAACGACGAGGCGTTCGTCTCCATGTTCATCAGCGAGGCGCGCATCTCCGCCACGCTGTCGCACGGGAACATCGCCCAGGTCTTCGACTTTGGACGGATGGATGGACAGTACTTCCTGGCCATGGAGCTCGTGGATGGCCAGCCGCTCCACCGACTCCTGAGGCGCGCGGCGAAGACGGGCCTGCAGCAGATGCCCATTCCCCTGGCGACGTACATCGCCTTGGAGATGTGCCGGGGGCTTCACTATGCCCACACGCGCACGGACGAGAAGGGCGCGCCCCTGCACATCGTCCACCGGGACATCTCTCCGGACAATGTCCTCATCAGCTACGAGGGTCAGGTCAAGATCGTCGACTTCGGCATCGCCAAGGCGCGCATGCTGCGCAACTTCAACACCGAGCCCGGCGTCGTGAGAGGGAAGTACCTGTACTTCTCTCCCGAGCAGGCCCGAGGCCGCGAGGTGGATGCCCGCACGGATGTCTGGGCAACGGGCCTGGTGCTCTACGAGATGCTGTGTGGACAGCTCCCCGTCACCGGCACGCAGGCGGCGGTGATGTCTCGGATGGTGCATGGGGAGTTCTCCTCGCCCCGGGAGGTGCGCAAGGAGCTGCCGTCCGCGCTGAATGAGATTGTGATGCGAGCGCTGTCCGTGGATGCCTCGATTCGCTACGAGTCGGCGAATGCGTTTGGCGACGCGCTGGCCTCATTCCTCTATCCGTTCGCGCCTCGGTTCTCGACCATGAACCTGGCGTATCTCGTCCGGGAGCTGTTCAAGCCGGACCTGCTCCAGGAGGGCCGCGAGCTGACCGTGCCGCCCTCGTTCCTCGAGGAGCTGGCCGCCTGGCGTGGAACGGACGCACCTCCGCCCCGTCCCCACGCACGGCCACCGACGCCAGGGCCCGCGCCCGTGTCCAAGGTGTCTTCCCCGAGGCGCGGCGCACACAATGCCCCCACCGTGCGCACGCCTTCGGTCGCGGGTCCCTCGAAGTTCCCCAAGTGGGGTCGACTGGGGCTGGTCGCGGGCACAGGACTCCTCGCGCTCTGGGGGACCCTTCACTGGCTGCGGCCGGCGAGGGAACTCGAGCTACCGGATTCTCCTTCCCATCCCTCGCGGCTCGCGCACTACCCGGAGCCCGGCGACGCGGGGGGCGCGGTGTCGCGCTCCGCTCCAGATGCCTCGACTCCGCGGGCCGCCCAGCAGGTGGCGCTGGATGCGTCCAGTCCGGAGACAGACTCCGAGGACTCCAACGAGTCAGAGCCCGTCCCGGAGTATCCCGCCGCGACGGCCTTCCGTCTGGACTCCCGACGACATGTCCTGCGCGTACCGCTGGACCTGGTTGCCTTCCCGCGTCTGGATTCGACCGTCACCTACCGCCTCTGGGGCTCGAGCCCGTCGGATGGGTTTGCCCACCCGGCCGTCCTGGAACCCGCGCCGCGCCGGGAGCCCCCGGTCTTCTTCCTGCTCTCGGGCGAGGCGGTCAGACCGGAGGTGCGCGAGGGCGTCGTCGGTCGCCGTCCCATCTCGATAGAGGGCGTCCGGGCCGTCGCGCTGTTCACCCTGGGAGAGCCGACCCAGGATGACCTCGCCTACCAGTCGGTGTACCTCAAGCAAGAGGATGCGGCCGTCGAGCAGCGCTTCACCTTCCACCCCGAGCCCATGCGCGTCTCCGCCAGCAAGGGGCTTCTGATTCGAGGCCTGGATGCCCGGCAGACCTATACCCTGTCGCTGAATCCGGTCGGGGAGGGTGTCTTCCTGAGAGGAAGGGCCTACGCGCCGATGAGCCAGGTGGCCTGCATCGAGTGGTCCGAACTCCCCTCCGCCCTCGAGCCCGTCCGGAAGGTCGACGGGTATGCCGAGCAGCCGCTGCAGTTCCTCCTGCCGGAGTGGCGCGAGGTGAGGGTCCGCGGCATCCAGGGCCTGCGCTGTGGATTCATCGACGATGCCGTCTTCGACAACGAAGGCGAGGCCGAGGTGCGCATCGCGCCGTGGGACCCCAAGCGCCCCAAGGCTCCCCCGGTGGAGGATGCCCGCGTGGGGGAGGCCACGAGGTTGGCCACACAAGGGCAGCGGCTGGCGCGTGCCGGACAGTTCTACGATGCCTTCCTGCTGGCCGAGGATTGCCTCTCCACCGTCCCGGAACAGCCGGACTGCCTGGTCCTCTCGGGGGTCATGCAGGCGCGGCTCGGCCGGATGGACGGCGCCCTCGAGCGCTATCGGACCTTCCTCCGGCGCCACCCGAGCCACCCCAAGGCCGCCACCGTGAAGGAACTCCTCTCGGGCCATGGGCAGACCCGACCCGCGTCCACCCCCTAGCGGCGGGAATCCTGACATTGAGACCCGCATTCACTGACGACCCTTTTTGATCGGAATCCCTCGCGATACCCTACGCCCCAATGGCGAATGAGCAGCACGAACAGTTTGGCCGGTACGAGCTCCAATCCCGAATTGGCCGGGGGGGGATGGCGGAGACGTGGCGGGCGCAGCTTCTGGGGGCCGCGGGCGTCACCAAGCCAGTCCTCATCAAGAAGGTGTTGCCGGAGTTCGCCAACGACGAGGCGTTCGTCTCCATGTTCATCAGCGAGGCGCGCATCTCCGCCACGCTGTCGCATGGGGCCATCGCGCAGGTCTTCGACTTCGGGCAGGTGGATGGCGAGTACTTCCTGGCCATGGAGTACGTGGACGGGCAGCCGCTCAACCGCATCATGAAGCGGGCGCTGCGCTCCAACTTCGCAAGCCTTCCGGTGCCCATCGCCACGTACATCGCCCTGGAGATGTGCCGGGGGCTGCACTACGCGCACACGCGCGCGGACGACAAGGGCGAGCCGCTGAACATCGTCCACCGGGACATCTCCCCCGACAACGTCCTCATCAGCTACGAGGGCCAGGTCAAGATCGTCGACTTCGGCATCGCCAAGGCGCGCTCGCTGCGCAGCTTCGACACCGCGCCGGGCGTCGTGAAGGGCAAGTACCTCTTCTTCTCCCCGGAGCAGGCGCGGGGCGAGGACGTGGATGCGCGCACGGACGTCTGGGCCACGGCCGTGGTGCTCTTCGAGATGGTGTGTGGCCGGCTCCCGTTGGAGGGGCCGGAGTACGTGGTGATGCACAAGCTGCACACGCGTCAGCCGTTGCCGCGTCCGCGCGACATCAAGCCGGACCTGCCGGTGCGACTGGAGGCCATCCTCCAGAAGGCGCTCGCGGTGAAGAAGGAGGACCGCTTCGAGTCCGCGCATGCCTTCGGGGATGCGCTGGCGGGGTTTCTCTTCAAGGCCGCGCCGCGCTTCTCCGCGATGTCGGCGGCCTATCTCCTGCGGGAGTTGTTCCGCCCCGACCTGACGGAGATGGGCAAGGACACCAAGGTTCCGCCCTCGTTCGTGGAGGAGCTGTCCGTCTGGCGTGCCACCAACAGCCTCCTGCCCAAGCCGACGGAGATCTCCGCGCCGGAGCTGCGCACGGAGCCGCAGACCATCGAGAGCCATCCAGGAGAGCTGCCGGATGGAGGGGAGGGGCTGGACGGCGAAGACGAGGATGAGGACGGCAACTCTCCGGACCGGGGAGGCTTCTTCGAGAACGGCTTCCGCATCTCCACGCACCACGTCGTGGTGGCCGCGGGCCTGCTGGTGCTCGCGGGGTTCATGTGGTCGGCGTTCGACAAGCTCAAGTCGGACTGGGTCCCGCCGAAGCCCTCGTCGAGCGGGCCGGCCCGGCCGCCGCTGCCCACGCCTCCGCTCAAGGACGCGGATGCCCGCAGGCCAACGGATGCACCTCCGCGGCAGCAGCCCGCTCAGGTGGCCGCGGGCAAGCCGCCCGAGGCGATGGACACAGTGCACATGCCCATGGAGTCCTTCCGGCTGGATGCACGGCGGCACCTGTTCGGCGTCTCGTCCGGGCGTGCGGCGCTGGGGACGCTGAACCCGGAGGTGACCTATCGCATCTCCGAGTCGGGGGTCTTGTCCCCGGCGGATCGCGGCAAGCCCATGCCGAGCATCTTCTTCCTGCTGTCGGGGAAGAACGTCGCGGCGGACGCGGCGGTGGGCCTCGTGACGCGCAAGCCGGAGCCGTTCCGGGGCGCATCGGCGGTGATGATCTTCACGGTGGGCGCGCCCACGCCCCAGGATGACCTGCCCGAGCGCATCGTCACGGTGACGAACACGCGGACGAACGAGGAGCGCCGCCACACCATCCACCTGGAGTGGATGACCACGGACCTGAGCAGGAGCCTCTTCGTGGACGGCCTGGACCCCATGGAGGTGTACACGCTGTTGCTGGAGCCGGTGGAGGGTGGGGCCTTCACGCGAGGAAGAGATCAAGGGCCGGTGGTGACGGTGGCGTGCGTGCAGCAGGTGTCGGTGGAGCGTGATGGTCCGAGCACGCCTCCGGCCCGGGCGCAGCGCTTCCTCCTGTCGCGGGGCGAGGACGTGAAGCTCAGCGGCGTCCACGGGTTGTACTGCGGCTTCATCGACGATGACCCGACGGACAACCAGGGCGCGGTGTCGGTCCGCATCGAGACGGCCCGAGCCACCGCGGAGCGCGCCGCCGCGGCCGCCGAGCGTGCCGAGGCCGAAACCGTCGAGGTCGAGGTCGAGTCCGCCAACATCGGGCACGAGGATGCGGGAGCGCGCCCTGGGGGACATGTATCGACGGGGACGCGTACGACCACGAGCAAGCCGGCGACATCCGGCAAGCAGCAGGAAATCGTGGTGGAGCCGGAGGAGTCGCCGGAAGCGAGTCGAGGCGAGCTGGCGCTCGAACAGGCCAAGGCCCTGTTCAAGTCAAAGCAGTTCGAGTCCGCGAGGACCCGGGCGCGCGAGTGCGTCGCGATGGAGCCGGAGAACTTCGAGTGCCACCTGTTCCTGGGCTCGGTGGCGGCGCGGCTCGGCCGCAAGGAGGAGGGTGCGAAGCACTACCGCCTCTTCCTCGACCTGGCCCCGTCATCTCATGCGCAGGCGAGCAAGGTGCTGCGCGTGCTGGAGGAGTACGAGTCCATGCAGGGCTCACCTTCCGAGCCGTAGCGCGACTGGCTCGGATGTTCGAGGGCCAGGGGACATGCTCCGAGCCGTCGCGACACCGGCGCGGAGATGCACGGCCTCACTTCATGGGCTGGCCGAGGGTCTGGGCGCTGACATTCGGCGAAGGGGAAGCGAGGGCGCCGAGCAGCGCCCGCGCCCGCTCCACCTGTCTCGGTGGAAGCGGTGGGAAACCTCGCAGCGCCGCGTCCAGGTGAAGCCGGGCCTCGTCCCGGGCCCCGTCCGCCGAGGCCACGAGTCCCGCGACATACTCCAGCCTCGCGTTGCGAGTCCCCAGCCGCAGCGCGGCCTCCGCCAGGGGACGCGCCTCGTCCAGCTTGCCGGCGCTGACGAGCGCATAGGCCAGCACCGCCTGCGTGAAGACGTCCTGACGGCGTGTCAGCTCACGCCGCGCGAGCACCTCCGCCTGGGCCACGTCTCGTCCCAGGTCCAGGAGCAGCCGCGCCTGCTCCCTCGCGTCCTGGGCCGTGTCCTGGAACGCCTGGGTGTATTCGGCCTGGGCCTCCTGCTCGCGCCCCGCGGCCATGAGCGCGTCGGCCAGGAAGGCCCGATGTCCCGACTTGGGACGAGCGGTCATCGCCGCCCGGTATTCCACCGCCGCCGCGTCGGGGAGTCCTCGCATGCGCAGCACATGCCCCCGTCCCGCGTGCGCGCGGTCCAGGCCGGGCGCATGTGAGAGCGCCACGGTGAAGTACTCGATGGCCGTGTCCGGCTCGCCTCGCGCGAGGTACGCATCGCCCAGCTCACACAAGGCCCGAGCCACCGTGTCGCCATCCCGAGGGTCCGCCGACGTCGCCGCCAGCTTGAGGACGGAGATGGCCCCATCCACGTCTCCGCGCATGAGGCGCAAATAGCCCACGCGGGTGTACGTCGCATGCGAGGGCTTCAAGTCCATCATCCGCGCGTAGGCCGTCTCCGCCTCGTCGTAGCGCCCCAGCTCCAGCTCCGCATCTCCAAGCAGCCCCTGGAAGAAGGCGTCGTGCGGGAACAGCTCCGTCAGTCGTCGCGAGGCGTCGCGAAGATCCTGGAACTGATGGTCGTGGTGGAGCAGGAGCAGCTCCACCTTGAGGGCATCCACGCGCTCGGGGTCCACCAGCAATGCGCGTCGTGCGGCGACACGCGCATGCAGGAGGTGTTGCTCATCCCCCGAGCGGAATCCCTCCCGCATCCACTCCGTGGCGAGTCGGGCCTGGGCCGGGGCATCGTCCAGCGGGGCTTCGCGCTGCATCCGAGCCAGTCGCTCCCCCGTGGATTCGGACGCCCGCGAGCCCGGGGGCGTCTGCCGTGCGGGAGCGAGCCACCACCGCGTGAGCCCACCCGCGGAGATCGCCACCACCGCGACACCGAGGGCGAGCAGTTGTCGAGAGGCCATGGCGCGCGGGCTCAGGGGGTCGGGTCGCCGGAGTGGGGAGGCGCCAGGTACGGGAAGGTCGTGAGGAAGGCCTTGTCGTTGGCCGCCACGCCATCACTGAGCCCGGCGGCCGCCGCGGCGAAGGTGCCGCCTCCGTCGGGAAGAATGGCGGGACCGCCGTCCGCGAAGGTCGTGAAGAAGGCGCCGCCCACCGCCTTGAGCGCCACGTCCGTCACGTCGTCGGTCAGCAGCCGCCCGTTGGGGAACGTGGAGTCCGTGCCCGTGTTGATGTGGAGCATCTCGCCCGTGGGCTTGCCCTGGGTGTTGCGGGTGAAGATGGTGGCCAGGTCCGTGCGCGGCGCGGGTGGGGCCAGGGGAATGAAGCCCTTGGCCTGGAGGAGCTGGGGCAGCTCCGGATTGGAGATGATGGCGACGATGGCCGGCGTGGACAGGTCGTTCTGCGGCTTGGAAGCGTTGAAGAAGTCCTTGAACTTCATCGGGACGACCACCTCGTTCACCAGCGGATTGCCCAGGCGGGACACCTGGACCCACGAGCCGCTCGTATCCACCCCGCCATCCGTACGGCGCGTCGTGACCTTCGGCCGGCTGGACGTGGTCCAGATTCCCAGGTGCGGTGAGCTGAACTCCGTCAGCGGCAGCTCGATGACGAGCGACAGCACGTTGAGCCCCGCCAGGTCATCGCGGTTCGGCTTGCCGTCGTAGTTGAGGAAGTCGAACGTCTTCGAGAGGTTGACGAAGAACGGGTCGTCCCGAGGGCCCGCGAAGATCTTGTACTTGGCCGCGGTGCCCAGCCCCGTCTGGATGGCGCTCTGGGTGATGGGGTCCAGCACGGAGGCCCCCGCGGTCTGCGGATAGGCGGGCGTCGTCAGTCGCCCCACGTTGTTGGGGGCCACCGGTGCGTCCCGGACGACGACCTGCTGCGAGCCGCCCACGACCTTGGTGAGCGTGTACGTCTGGTAGCGGAGGATCTCCGGGGCCGTGGCCGTCTTCACGCCCGAGAAGGCGTAGAGGAAGGAGTCCTTGTACGCGTCATACCCCGCCACCGCGCCCACGGAGGGCAGGGGGCTGGGCCGAATCTGCGTGCGGAAGCGGAACTGGAAGCGCATGTCGGGCGCGCCGTCTCCCGACTGGTCGACCTGGATTTCGTAGAGGACGTTGTCGTCGAACAGGTAGTAGTTGGGGCCGCCGTAGGGAATGCCAATGGGGTAGTAGTTGGCGACCAGCACCAGGTTGCCGCCCTGCTTCCAGGCGTACATGTCCGTCCCGTCCGCCGCCGGGTCGTTGCTGATGAGCGGGGCCTCGCGATGGCTGGACGCCACCGCGACGCTGGCTGCGAGGAACAGCGGAACCGCGAGGAGATGCCACGCCGGATTGGGAGCTCTCATTCGTTTTCCTGGGAGGGGGGAAACCACGAGGGCGGGCGCGGGACGAAGCTGCGGGCTCGTTCGCCAGGGCCCCCTCCGTACCCGGCAGGTTGGGTCCCTGGCTCCTGTCCCAAGGTGCCGGAGGGCCTCCAGTGTCCGGTGGGCATCAGCCCGGCATGTCGCGGTGAGTCATAAAGCTGGCGGAGGGGGGCTTGGAAAAGCGAGGGGCCCTCCCGTAGAAAGGCAGCCGCATGACGCACTCCCGCATCGTCCGTTCGCTCGCGCTTCCGGTGTTGCTCCTCTCCGCGGCTTGCGGTGACTCCGAGGACTCGATTCCCGTCCGGACCTGCGAGGTGACGCTGACGTACGCGCCCCAGCAGTCACTCCAGGGCGCGGTGTCCATCACGGGCGAATGGAATGGCTTCTCCGCCACGTCCGCGCGCATGGCGGACCGGGGTGACGGCGTGTTCACCGCGCGCCTGGAAGGACTGGAGCCGCGCGACTACGGCTACCGCTTCGTGGTGGGCAAGCAGGAGCTGTTGGACCCGCAGAACCCGTACTCCCGCTGGGTGCGCACGGAGGAGTACTCGCGCCTGACGGTGCCGGACTGCCGCGAGCCCGTGCTGGAGCTGCGGCGCTTCGTGTCGACGCCGGAAGGCTCGCTCGACGTGGACGTCGCGTACGTCGACGGAACCGACGAGGTGGGGCCAGCCACCGACAAGGTGAGGCTGTCCCTCGACGGGGAGGAGAAGCCCGGCACCTTCGACGCGGGAACGGGGCGCTTCCGCTTGCAGGTCCAGGGACTGGCCCAGGGCAAGCACCACGTGAAGGTGGTGGCCGTGGACGCGTCCGGCCGCGCGGCGCCGCCGCTCTACCTGCCGTTCTGGGTGGAGCCCCAGAAGTTCCGGTGGGAGTCGGGGCTGATGTACTTCGCCTTCACGGACCGCTTCCTCAACGCGCGCTCGGAGAACGACGGGGCCGTGGCGGACGTGGACCCCATCGCCAACTACCAGGGCGGCGACTTCGCCGGCATCACCCAGAAGATCGAGGACGGCTACTTCGACGCGCTCGGCGTGCGCACGCTGTGGATCTCCCCGGTGGACCAGAACCCCGAGGGGCGCTTCATCGGCACGGGCGGCAAGTACTACGCCGGCTACCACGGCTACTGGCCCTCCCAGCCGCGCGCGACGCAGCACCGCTTCGGTTCCATCGAGGACCTGCGCGCCCTCACCGCCGCGGCCCATCGCAAGGGCATCCGCGTCATCGCCGACCTGGTGCTCAACCACGTCCACGAGGAGCACCCGTACTGGGTGAGCCACCGGAACGACGACTGGTTCAACACCTCCGCCAGCTGCGTGTGCGGCACCCAGGACTGTGACTGGGAAGAGAAGCGGCTGACGTGCAAGTTCACCAACTACCTGCCGGACTTCAACTGGCGCTCGTCGAACATGGTGGACCAGTTCATCGACGACACGCTGTGGTGGCTGGAGGCGGCGGACTTCGACGGCTTCCGCATGGACGCCGTGAAGCACATGGACCAGGTGGCGGGCCGCACCCTGCGCGGTCGCCTGCGGGACATCACCGCGATGACGGGCACCGAGTTCTACCTGGTGGGTGAGACCTTCGTCGGCGCGGATGGCCGCTCGCAGATCGCCCGCTACATCAGCCCCCGCGAGTTGGATGGTCAGTTCGACTTCCCCCTGTACTGGCCGGTGCGCGAGGCCTTCGCGGACGGCCAGGGCCTGGAGCGCGTGGACCAGGCGGTGCGGGAGAACGAGGTCTTCTACGCGCCGGGCACCATCAACTCGCCCTTCATCGGCAACCACGACGTGGCGCGCTTCATCTCCCAGGCGGCGAAGCAGCTGGACGGGGAGGGGGGAGACCCCTGGAGCAGCTCGCGCCCCTCGGCCTCGGTGACGGACGCGGCGGCCTTCGAGAAGGCGAAGTTCGCCTTCACCTTCGTGCTGACGCAGCCGGGCGTGCCGCTCGTCTATTACGGGGACGAGGTGGGCCTGCCGGGCGCGGGGGATCCGGACAACCGCCGGTTGATGCGCTTTGGCTCCACGCTCACCCCGCTGGAGGCGGAGCTGCTCGCCGTCGTCCAGAAGCTGGGGCAGACGCGCCTGGCCCATCCCGCGCTCCAGACGGGAGCCCGACACACGCTGCGGATTGAAAGGGACTTGTACATCTTCCAGCGCTCGCTGCCGGACGGGCAGGGCGCGGTGATCGCCATCAACCGGAGCGACGTGGAGCGCCCGCTGGTGGTGGAGCCCCTGGGAAGCCTCGCGGCGAGCAGCGCCACGTACGAGGACGTCTTCAGTGGGCGGACGCTCCAGCTCGCCGGGACGGAGACCGTGATGGTGGTCCCGCCGCGCAGCGTCGCTGTGTACGTGCCTCGCACCGAGTAGTGCTTCCGCGGGATTGAGGGAAGGGGAGAGGCCGCCCCCTTCCCACCGCGGCCCCGCGAACTACGGCTGCTGCGGAGGGGGCTGCTGCGCCGTCTTGTGCTTGTAGAAGAGCACGAGGGTGTAGCAGTGGAATTCGTTATCGGACGACTGGGCCACCACGCGATCCACGATCTCCAGATCGGAGTTGCTCTTCATCCAACGGGTGACGTTCTCACCCAGCTCCTCGCGCTCCTTCGCCTTGGTGGCGGAGAAGACCTTCACGCCCGTGAACATCGCCAGCCACTCCTTGTGCGGTCCCGACACAGGACAAGGGGGCGTTATCGCACGGGGTGTTCAGAGGTGTCAAAAACCCGGCTTCCTGGAGGGTAGGGCGTTGCTGGCCTCGTGACGGGGGTTTGCACGCGAAAGCGCGTGCTTAGTTTGCCCAAGTCGCACCCGTTTGGGGGCGCTCGAGGCAGGGGGCCACGAGTGGCGGCGTGTTGGGGAAGGGGGCAGGCCCGTGGACGTGAAGACCAAGAAGGATCTGGCGGTTGATTTCATCAACACCATCCGGACGATGGAGCCCACCGCGCTGAATGCGCTCATCGTCAAGGAGGCGGGGGAGGAATTGGCGCAGTTCTTCCTGAACTACAGCGCCAATCTCATCTCCAAGGACCCATCCCGGGTGCTGGAGAACACGTCCTCGCTGATGCTGATGGGGTACCTCATCCGCACCTACGAGGAGAAGAACACGCAGGCCAAGCAGGGGACCTTCCAGTCCTACGCCTTCGCCTGAGGGACGCAGGGGGCAGCGCGGGCTCGACAGGCCCAGGGGAGCCTGTTAGGGAGCGGCGCCCATGCTCATCGACCTGCACGCCCATTCCCACCTGTCCAAGGGGTGCGAGTTGGACCCTCGCGCCGTGTTGGAACGGGCCGCGCTGTTCGGCCTGGACGGGGTGGCCTTCACGGAAACCAATACCCAGGACGGCTGTGACGAGCTGTTCGAGATTGGCGCCAAGTCGAAGGTGAAGGTGTTCGTCGGGTTGGAGTTGGTGACGGACCGTGGCCAATACCTGTGCTTCTTCCCGAAGCCGGAGCTTGCCCCCGAGCCCGTGCAGATGTGGGGCAGCAACCGCGAGAAGCCCTGGAGCGCCGCGGAGTGTCTGCCCAAGGTGAAGGCGATGGGCGCCGCCATCATCGCGGCGCGGCCCTTTGACAGGGACTCGCCCAACCCGGCCATGGACTACGTGCGCTCGCTCAACGTGCTGAGCGCGGTGGAGGGCTACAACGCCCGGGTGAAGCAGACCGCCAACGACCTGGCCGTGGAGGCCGCCGAGGCGCTCAAGCTGCCGTGCACCGGTGGCAGCGACGTGCGCGGCTCCCTGGACGAGATGGGCCGGGGCGCCACGTTCTTCAAGCGCCCCGTGGCGACGCAGGCCCAACTGGTGGCCGAGCTGCTCAAGGGCGAGTTCTGGCCGGTGATGGCCGGGGAGCTGCCCCGCCTCACGCGCCCGGGCGAGGCCCAGGCGGCTCGCAAGCAGGGTGGTGGCGGTGGCGGCGGTGGGAAGCGCCGCCGCGGCGGTGGCGGCGGCGGGCGTCGGTAGTCCGCCGAGCGGTCAAGGCAGGACGGAAGCGCCTGCCTCTTCAGCGCGAGCGAGCCGGCCATCCGTGATGAAGGCCTTGCGGCGGCCTCCCGGATACGTCCACTCCTCGTTCTTCGCGGTGCCCTCCAGCGTGCGCCGCACCAGCTCCGGCGGCCCCCAGGCCATGCG
Source organism: Myxococcus sp. CA039A (assembly GCF_013336645.1). Classification (NCBI taxonomy): domain Bacteria; kingdom Pseudomonadati; phylum Myxococcota; class Myxococcia; order Myxococcales; family Myxococcaceae; genus Myxococcus; species Myxococcus sp. CA039A. Next base: position 13,496 of record NZ_JABUMQ010000265.1, read on the forward strand.
CACCGCGTCCGCGGACATGTTGGCCACCAGACGCTTCTCGCGCACGGCATCGCGCACGGGCGGCGCCAGGGCCTCCAGCTGGGACTTGGGATTCTGGGCGGAGAGGTACTTCTCCACCTCCGCGCGGAAGTCGTTGGGCTGCTCCAGGTTGGGCGGGAGCACCAGCACGAGCGGCGGCGCGTCCGGCTTGCCTTCCTCGGCCAGGTAGACCCACGGCCAGGTGCGCGGCGTGTAGAGGACGCGCTCGGCGACGACCCAGGCGGTGGGGAACTCCACCTTGGTGATGCGCAGCTTCGTGCCCACGGGGAGCGTGCGCTCCACGGCGCCGGGGTTGATGGGCTTGCCGTTGCTGTCGTCCAGGAGGCGCACGTCGTCCGGCGCGTAGGGCGTGAGCAGCCGCTTGGAGCCGTCCCCGAAGAAGGGGATGACGTTGCCGGAGACGCGCAGGTACTGCTCCGCGTCCGGCCCCGTGAGGGTGCGCTGGAGCGACGTGCGGGCCTCCGGCGCCATGCGGGTGTAGTTGCCACAGCCGACCGCGAACGCGGCCAGCACGAGGAGGGACAGCGAGGGAAGGGGGCGTCGAGCGAGCATCGGGGCACCTCCGCGACAGGCACGCGCGGGAGCTCCCTGCTTAGCTCAGCGCGATGCCTGCGTCAGCGTTGACGGGGAGGAGGCTTCCCGCTTGCCGCCACGGCAGCCTCGCTGCGACGGACACACCGGCCCCCGTCCAGCCGGGTCCGGCACGAGCAGGAAGCGGCCGAGCCCGCGCGCATCCGTGAGCTCCGGGTGACCGCACAGAGCACATTGGCGGGGAGGACGCTTGGAGGGAGGGAAGGGCACGGGGAGCGAGTGTGCGTCGCTCCCGGACCCCGCGCGAATTTTCCGCCCCCTCCGCGTCCGACTACTTCTTGTCGCCCGACGCCGCGGCCGGCGCGGGGGCGCCGCTCGTCGAGGCCGCGGCGGGCGTCGACGGAGTGGACGACGTGCTGCTCGAGGAGGAGCTGCTGCTCGACGACGAACCCGAGGAGGAGGACGACGAGGAGCCGTCCTTCTTCGTGGAGCTGTACAGGTCGGAGTACCAGCCGCCGCCCTTGAGGACGAAGCTGGAGCGGCTGAGCATCTTGGTCAGCGGGCCCTCCGCGCCACACGTGGCGCACGTGGCGGGCGGAGGATCCGAGAACTTCTGCAGCACGTCGATGATCTTTCCACAGCTCTGACAGGCGTACTCGTAGATGGGCATGGGTGCGGTGCCTTTTCAGGGAGTTGAGGGAGGGACGCCGGGGTGCAGCTGCTTGCGCAGCCCCTCGGCGAGCCCCAGGCGCTCGATGGCGCGGAAGACCAGCTCGCTGGGCGAGCCATACTTGCGGCCCACGGCATCACTGAGTCCGTGAAGATCCGTGGCGCCGGGGAGTTCATCGCGCAGCAGCCGCTCCAGGTCCTTGCGGAGCGACTCGTTGAACTTGCGCTGGATGCCCAGGTCCGCGAGGTACTTCTCACGGCCCAGCAGATCCAACCGGTGCGTCAGGTGCGAGGTGGCCAGCGCCTCGCGACGGAAGCGCTCGCGCAGGGCCTCCACGTCCTCGGTCAATCCGCAGGAGGCCACCAGCCGCTGCAGCTCCGGAGGACTCACGCCCAGCGCCCAGCCGACCCGGCCCGTCGCGCCACGCTGCTGGGTGTAGGCGTCCAGGAGCTGGAGTCGCTCCTTCTCCTTCAGCGCGTCGAGCAGGCCGTGATCGCGCAGCACCGTCTCCAGGTCCACCAGGGTCAAATCCCCGCGCGAGCCGTTGAACCGGTGCGACATGTTGCGCAGCAGGGCGAAGCGGTGCTCGGAGCCCTCCAGCAACGCCTCCAGGACTTCCTTGCCCGAGGCCCGTGTCAGCTCCACGAAGGGTGTGCGGGGCGCTTCCACGCGGGTGAAGCGGCCCCGGGGACGGGGCAGGTCGCGGCGCAGGAAGCTCGGCCCGTCATCCAGGGCCGCCAGCTCCTGCTCGGAGGGAGAGGTCGTCTCCTCGTCCACCAGGGTGGAGCGCTTCTTCGGGGCGATGCGCTCAAGGACGGTGGCCTCATCCGCCTTGGCGCCCTTCTTCGCCTTGCCGGAGGACTCTCCAGCGGGCTTGGCGGCGGGCAGGGCGAAGGAGGGGATGGACGGGTCCGCGGCCACGGCGCGGGGAGGCGTCTTCTCCTCCCGTACGTAGGCCAACTCGCGGGCCACGTCGTAGTAGCCGCAGCTCTGACGCTGGGCGGCAACGGCGGGGGCGGTACCTCGGAGGATGTCCACGACGGCGAAGGGCCCCAGGGGGGTGGTCTCCGGCTCCGCGTCGGTGAGTGCCCGGACCCGGAAGTCGTCGTCCTCGAGCAGCAGGGCGAGCGCTTCACGGACCTCGGGAGCGGGTGCCGGCGACTTCGCGCGCCGGCAGAAATCCGAGACGGCAACCGCCACGGGGGTGGGGACGTCGTCGGGCTGTCGTCTTCTCTGCCAGGGGCTGGTCATGGAAAGGTGCGGAAAAATGCTCGTTTACGAGGGCGGATGCCTCTATCTTCGCGGCCAGACAAGTGTCAATGAGCCAGTCCGCCTCCAATCTAAACAGCCAGCGGCTGTTGCAAGCCAGGATACGGGCCGGCCAAGGGAAGGAGCGATCCTTGACGCCGGCTGCCGGACGTTGCGGGCCGAGGAGGCAGGGGGTATCAGAGGCCCCGCTTCCGGAGACCAACAGAGGTCGCTGACAGTTTACTTCGAAGAGGACCGGAGC
>NZ_JABUMQ010000266.1:0-16098 GCF_013336645.1 Myxococcus sp. CA039A
CCTCCGCCCCGACCGACCGTCCACCACCCACGCAACCTAGGGAGGGGAGACCTGTCGCGGAAGCGGACCTGTCGGCCAGGCTACTTCTTCTGCGCGATGATGCGGTTGACCGCTGCCCGGTCCTCCGCGCTGATGCGCTCGCGCGGGGCGGCGGGCGTCGTGCGGGAGACAGCGCCCTTCGCGTCCTCGTAGGCGTCCTCCAGCCCGTCCTTCATCCGGTCCACGGTGTCCGGCTTCACGGTGCGCTTCCAGGCCCGCTCCATGTGTTGCAAGGGCGTGCGGCCGTCCACCTCTCCCGTCGACAGGAAGATGCCGAGCCCCACCGCGCAGACCGTCCAGACGATGAACTTCAAAGCTCCCATGCTCACAGCCTCCTACGTCTTCTTACATGGGGCAGAGACGGGTGGCCAGTTTCCGACCGCGTGTATGTGATCCGCGCTGACAGGGCGACTCGCGGCACTTAATGTCCGCCGGCTTGCAGCCCGAAGAGCTCTTTCAGGCCGCCCGTGAAAGGGCGGCACAGCTGGACGTGGGGCGTGGAGACGCGGTGGTGGAACGCGTCCGAGCCGCTGCGTCCTCGTTGTTCAGCCGGATTCCCGAGCCGCCGGTGTACCGCCGCGCCGAGGACCCTTCACGCAAGGCGGCGCAGGCGTTGCTGCCGGAGATGGAGAAGGTGTTGGCGGAGGCGCTGGCGGCGGGCAGAGACCCGTCGATGGCGCCCGCGCTGGAGAAGCTGGTGGCCGCGTTGCTCGCGCATGGCGAGGCGCTCTGTCACACGGCGGGCGGGCGGTTGGAGGCGGCCGAGATTGCCTGGCGGCGCGCGCTGGAATTGGAGCGGGCCGCGCATCCCACTCGGCACCTGGTGACGGCGCCTCCGCGTCCTCCGCCGGTGTTCGACAAGTCGGGGGGAGGCTCGCGGTATGACCCTCGGCCCGCGCCGCAGGCGAGCGTGAAGCTCGTTTGTCCCAACACCGGCTGCAAGCGGGTGGGGGACTACGCCTTCCTGACGAGCCACGCGTACAACCGCTTCGTGTGCCCGGTGTGCGGCACGCCGTTCCTGGCGTATTTCGGCGAGCTGCGAGGGTTGGAGGTGGAGGTCCGCCGCAGCTCGAAGCGCTACTTCTTCACGGTGGACGAGGTGGGCACCACCAACTCCTCGCGCATCGAGTTCGAGGAAGCAGGCGGGCAGGAGTTCCCCGCCGCGCGCAGGGATTTGCTCGCGTTCCTCTACACGGAGGCGCGGGAGCTGAAGGTCGTGGTGAACCTCACCAACCAGCGGCTCATGTGGGTGAGCCCCGCGTCCTCGTGCTTCGTGGCGACGGTGGCGTTTGGCGAGGGAGCGCCGGAGTTGGTGGCCTTCCGTGCGTACCGCGATGACGTTCTGCGGAAGAGCGCGCTCGGGCGCGGGTTCATCCGGGGCTACTATCGCTGGGGTCCGGACGTGGCGCGGTGGGTGTCGCGGAGACCGGTGGCCCGAAGCGGAGTGCGCTGGGTGTTGAGTCAGGTGCATGACCGCCTGACCAGGAGTGGATTCTCGTGACGCAGGAAGGAATCGGCGCGCCGCCGCCAGCGAGGCCGCCGAGCGGCGGGACGAAGCTGTTCATGGGCCTGATTGCCGGGCTCGGATTGGCGGGCGTGGTGTACCTGGGCGTGCTGGAGGCCCGGCGCTCGCAGTTGGTTCCGGATGGCGCGGCGACCCCCTCGTTCGAGCTGCAGCGTCACGAGGGCGGCGTGCTGAAGTTGGAGGACCTCCGCGGCCAGGTGGTGATGCTGGACTTCTGGGCGACGTGGTGCCCTCCGTGTCGAGAGGAGATGCCCGCGCTGGTGAAACTGGCGAAGGAGTACGAGTCCCAGGGACTCGTCTTCCTGGCGGCCAGTCGGGATGACGGAGACATGGCGCCCCAGCTGGTGGACAACTTCATGCGGCGCCACCTGCCCGACTTGAAGCCCTACGTCGTGTACGCCGGCGACGACATGGCGCGGGCCTTCCAGGTCAGCGCGCTGCCGACGCTCTACTTCCTGGACCGCGAGGGCAAGGTGACGGACGCGCAGCGAGGCGCCCTGTCCGAGGACGCCCTGCGCCGTCGCATCGAGCGGGCGCTCAAGCAACAGTAGCAGCGACTCGCGACGGGACACGCCGCCACGTCGTGGCCGGACCGCACCCATGAGAAAGGCGCCGATGTCCTCGTGGGACAAGGGCGCGTCGTCCCACTTCATGGCCCGACGACGTGCATGAGAAGGGCGCCGATGTCCTCATGGGACAAGGGCGCCTCATCCCGCTTCATGGCCCGACGATGCGCATGAGAAAGGCGCCGATGTCCTCGTTGGACATGGGCGCCTCGGTTCTCGACGGTGACCCGACTACTTCCCGGGTGTCTGTGGCGGCGGCTTGGTGTCCGTAGCAGCGGGCTTCGCCGCGGGAGCAGGTGAGCCCGGAGTCGTCGCCGGCTTGCCGTCCGTCGCCGGAGGCTTCGCCGTGGGGGCCGCTCCCGGCGCGGGCGTCGTCGCGCCCGTGGGTTTACCGGCGGGAGCCGCGCCCGGAGTCGCCGGGGCCTGCTTGCCGGCGGGAGGCTGCTGTCCCGCCGGGACGACGGTCTCCCGACCCTCGGTCTCCACTTCGGAGCGCACGAGCTTGAAGTCGACGCGGCGGTTCTTCGCGCGACCCAGCGCGGTGTCGTTGGTGGCGATGGGCCTGTCGAAGCCGAAGCCCTCCGAGCTCAGGCGCTTGCGGTCGATGCTCTTGGACACGAGGTACTCGAGCACCGAGCGCGCACGCTTGTCGGACAGGCCCATGTTGAGCTGCCGCGAGCCCCGGTTGTCCGTGTGGCCTTCGATGAGCACCGGCCCCAGGGTGGGGTTCTTCCGGAGCACCATCGCCACCTCGTCCAGCAGCGGATAGGAGCGCTTCTGGATGACGGCGGAGCCCGTTTCGAAGAGCACGTTGCCCTTGATGCGGATGCGGTCCGACTCGACGAAGACGTATGGAGGCGAGTCGAACGGGCAGCCGTTGTTCTCCGGCGGGCCGAACTGCTCGGGGCAGTCATCCTCGTTGTCGGGCACTTCGTCGCCGTCCGTGTCCGGGCAGCCGTCGTAGTCCTTGGGGCCGGGCTTGTCCGGGCACTTGTCGAACTCGTCGGTGATGCCGTCGCCGTCGGTGTCCACCTCGGGGCAACCCTTGCGCTCCTTGAGGCCCTTCACGTCGGGGCAGCTGTCCTCGCCGTCCACCACGCCGTCGCCGTCATTGTCCGGGTCGGGGCAGCCGTCGCTGTCCTGGAAGCCGTCCTTGTCCTCGGCCTCGTTGGGGCAGCGGTCCCTCACGTCGGGCACGTTGTCGCCGTCGGAGTCCTGGAAGCGCTCGTCGTAGCGCAGCCCGAACATGACGCGCAGGGCCTCGCGCCCGTAGCCGGTGGTGAGGTTGAGGCCCCGGCCTACGTTCAGCTCCAGTCCCCAGTTGCCCCAGATTTTCGCGCGGGCACCGACGAGCAGCTCCCACGGCGTCTTCAGCGAGTCGGACTGGTCGAAGTTGAAGGGGCGCACCAGCGGCGTGCCCAGGTGCATCTCCGCCGTGGCCTGCACGTCCGTGAAGCGGCCCATGTTGGGCAGCTCTCCGATGATGCCGGCGCCGAGCGTCAGCTCGTCGTCCACCAACAGGTTCAGGTACTGCGCATGCTTGCGCAGCTTCACACCCGCGTTGCCCACCACGCGGATGGGGATGGGGAGCACGTCGAAGCGCTGCTCCGCCGCGAGGCGCGGCGCGAAGACGAAGCCCCGCTCACCCGTGAAGCTGTCCGCGTCACCCGTCGGCGCGCGGACCTCCGCGATGAGCGAAAGGCCCACGGGGAACTTCTCGCGGTCCAGCAGATGGATGCGCGGCACCAGTCGGATGTCGCCCAGCGTCGTGCGGCTCACCCCGGCGGCGCCCGGGAAGTCCGGCGCGTCCAGCGCATCTCTCAAGAGATTGAAGTTGTCGCCCTGGAGGAGCGTGAAGGGCAGGTCGATGCCCAGCTCCAATCGCTCATGGAGCTGGTAGGCGAAGAGCAGGTGGGCGTCGAGCCGGTATGGCAGCAGGTCGCCCAGCTTCTCGTCACCCAGCTTCAGGGCGAGGATGCGCCAGTTGAAGTCGAACAGCAGCGCGCCGCGGAAGCTGCCGACGGGCTCGCTGTTGCTCGTGCCCTCCAGCGCGATGCCGCTGTTCTGCGCGGGCGTGGGCTTGACGGGAACGGCGTCGAAGCCTCGGGAGAAGGGGTCGTGTTCCGCGTGGACCGCCGCCGAGGCCAGGAGCAGGCCCATCAGGACGAATCGGACGGCGGAGCCGCTCAGGGGCCGCCACCGTGGAGAGTGGCCGGAGCTGGTGCCTCGCATGATGGCAGCTCATACCATCCGGTCCCGAGGGGCGGAAACAAATGACCCACCCCTCGGGGCAAAATACAGCCCTGCGCTACTTCTCCATGAAGGACTGCGCGGGAATGACGGTGATGGCGTCCGGGCTCACGGGGAGCTTGTAGGGGACGATGACCTTGTCCAGCGCCAGCAGCTCCTGGGACTTGTCGGACGCGTAGGTGATGGGCGAGGGCTGGCCGGTGCGCAGGGCGTCGGCGAGCTTCTCCGCGTCCTGGGTGACGAAGGCGAAGTTGAGGCCCGTGGGGTGGAGCCGGCGGCGCAGCACCTCCTGCACGGACTGGGGCGTCATCGTCGTGAGCGCCTGGCGGTACTGCTCCAGGAAGTCAGGCGTGCCGTAGAACAGCGAGTCGATGGCGTAGCCCAGCCGGCGCGGGTCCGTCTGCTCCCAGAGGCGCGAGTAGCCCTGGAGGAAGCCGCGCATCAAGTCGAAGCGCTCCTGCGGGATGGGCTCCTTGACGAGCTGGTCCATGAAGTACACCGCGCCGCGCGTGGCGAACATCGCGTTGCCGGGTTCCACCGGGCGAATCCACAGCGTGAGGTCCTGCTGGGTGCGCGCGATGTTGGTGCGGTTGTAGGTGGTGCCCGGGTCCTCGATGAAGTGCTCGGCGTAGGCGTAGTCGCCGTAGTTGAGGCCGCGCTTCTCGCGCAGCTCGTTGAAGAGCAGGCCGATGGACTGACGGTGCTCGCCCAGGTGCGTGAGCGCGAAGGCCAGCGGGAAGAAGTCGGGGTCGCCTCGGCGCACCGGGTTGACGTAACCCATGCTGACGGCGGTGGAGAGTGTCTGCTTCTGGATGATGACGGCGCGGCCCGCGGTGGTGGGCAGGGTGGGCAGCGTCACGCGAGGCGCGCCCGTGGCGGGCAGGGTGCCCAGGCGCGAGAGCAGCGACTGCTTCAGCGCGTCGTCCACCGCGCCGGCGAGGCCGACGACGAGCCGGTCCTGCGTGAAGACGCGCTGGGCGTGGGTCTTCACGTCGTCCAGGGTGATGGACTTGAGGCCCTGCACGGTGCCGCCGGTGTAGTGCGCGTAGGGGTGGTCCTTGTAGATGAGCGCATCGAGCGCGACCTTGCCGAGCCCCTCGTCATTGGCGCTGCGCAGGCCGTTCTCCACGTCGCTGACGGCGTTGGCTCGCAGGCGCTCCAGCTCGGAGGTGTCCAGGCGGGGCGCGAGCAGCACGTCGGTGAAGATGTCGAGGTAGCGCGGCAGGAAGTCCTTGTGGACGCGTCCGGAGAAGGTGGTGAACTCCTTGTCCGTGGAGGCCTCCAACTCGGCGGCCATGGGGAAGAGCGCCTCGAGCAACTGCGCGGAGGTGAGCTTCCGCGTGCCGCCTTCGGCCATCAGCGAGGCGGTGAGCGCGGTGAGGCCTTCCTTGCCCTTCGGGTCATCGATGGAGCCCGTGTGGAAGACGAGCCGGAAGGTGATGATGGGCGTGTCCGGGCGAGCGAGGACCACCAGCTCCAGCGGCTTGGGCTGCTTCAAGGGGACGGCGGGCACTTCCTTCGGGGCCGCCGGGGTCTTCTCGGCGGTGGAAGGTGTGGCCGGAGTCTCCGTCGTGGCGGGAGGGGTCGTCTCGGGCGCGGGCTTCGGCGTGGAGGCGCAGCCGGTGAGGGACAAGAGGGCGGTGAGGGACAGCAGGGCCTTGGCGTTCATCACTTCGTCCCTCCGGCGGCATCGACCTTGGGCGTGAGGCTGAGCTGGGTGAGGTTGGTGGCCTTGAGGTAGCGCTTGGTGAAGTCGGACAGCTGCGCGGGCGTCACCTTGGCCAGATTGGCGAGCTGGCGCTGGAATCCATCCGGAGTGCCGAGGATGCCGGCGTACCAGCCGAGCTGGATGCCCACCTCGCGCGGCGTCTGGAGGGCCATCAGAGCGCCATAGCGCGCGTTGTCCTGGATGGCCTTGACGCGGGCGGCGTCGACCTTGCCGGCGGCGAGCCTGCTGACCTCCTGGAGCAGGGCCAGGCGCACGCGCTCGCGGTCCTTCTCGTCCTTGAGGGTGGCGGTGAGGGTGAAGAGGTGCGGGTCGCGGTGCTCGGAGTAGTCGCTGCCGATGGCCTCGACGAGCTGCTTCTCGAGGACGAGCTGCTTGTAGGCGGGGCTGGTGGGGCCGACGAGGTAGGCCACGAGCACCGTCTGCAGGGCGGAGTCGGCGGTGTTGGCGGACGCTGCGGGCGTGTGCCACGCGAGCACCTGGCGCGGCTGGGTGGGCTGCGGCCAGTCGACGTGGGCGGTGCGCGGCTGCGTCTGCGCGGGCTCGGTGGGGACGGTGATGGTGGACGTCTTGCGGTTCCACGGGCCGTAGTGCTCGCGCACGAGCTTCATCACCTGCGCGTCATCGAAGTCGCCGACGATGAAGAGCATGGCGTTGTCGGGGGTGTACCAGCGCTCGAAGAAGTCGCGGCTGTACTGGTAGGCCTCCGGCATGGCCTTGATGTCGTCGTAGAAGCCGAGCGTGGTGTGGCGGTACGTGTGCTTCGTGAAGGCGGCGGCGTTGAGCGTCTCCTCCATCTTGAGATACGGGGCCGCGGCGTTCTTGTGGTACTCGCCGAGCACCGCGAGCGCCTCGGTGCGGAAGGATGGCTCGGAGTACTCGAGGTTGCGGAAGCGGTCCGCCTCGATGTCGATGAGCTGGGGCAGGCCCGCCGTCGGTCCGTACGAGTAGTACAGGGTGATGTCGTCGGTGGTGAAGGCGTTGTCGTCGAAGCCGAACGTGCCGAGGATGCGCTCGCGCTCGCCTTCGGGGTGACGCTTCGTCCCCTTGAACATCATGTGCTCGAAGAAGTGGGCGAAGCCCGTCTTGCCGGCCTCGACCTCGTTGCGCGAGCCGACGCGCACGACGGTGACGTACGCGACGATTCCCTGGGACGGGTAGGGCACGCGCACGACGGTGAGGCCGTTGGGCAGCTTGTCCGTCTGGAGGGTGTAGGGGAAGGACTGGGTGGCGGCGCTCTTCTGCGCCAGCGCGGGGAGCGCGGTGCCCAGCACGAGCAGGAGGAGGGGAAGCAGTCGTCTCATTCGGGGTCCTCGTGGCCGCTGGGGAGCGCGAGGGCTGTCCGAGCGGGGAGGCGACCCTACGACGGTGAAGCTGGAGGGGAAGCGACTTCCAGGCTGAGTGTCCGCCTTCGTGCGAGAAGGTGAGGTGGTGGACGCTCAGGAGGATTGACGGGGCGCCGTCAGCGGTTAATGTGAGGAAGACGCGGTCGAAGCGGTGGCCGCAAGAGCAGCAGGCAGTCAGTCAACACCCCGGGGGCGACCCGGTTTCGACGGGGGCATAGAAGTTCGAGACGCGTGCCGAGCTTGTCAGGTAGCTCGTAAATCCAACCCGGCAAAGACACAAAAGCCAACGACAACGTTGAGCTCGCGCTGGCTGCCTAAAAACAGCTGTTAGTGCGCGGTCCCCCAGCTCTCGGCCCGTGGGGTTGGGATCGACCGTCATAATGCGGGCTGGCTGCCAAGGGTGCCTGGGCCCGAGGTGGCGAGACCTTTCCAGGACCGGCTTCAGGAATCCCGTCCGTGGGAGTCTTGAGGACGTAGCAAATCGCGGACTACGCACGTAGGGTCGAAGGACCGAAGGCTTTCGGACGAGGGTTCGATTCCCTCCGCCTCCACAGTGAGAAGCCCAGCAATCCAGTACGGGTTGCTGGGCTTTTTCTTGGGCTGCGTGGCCGCCTGCTCCTCCTGGACGATCTCGAGCGGGACACCCTTCAAGGGAAGGTGGCTGCCGCAAGTCGTGCCCGCCGATGCGCCCCTTCTCGCGGCGGGTGCCCGGGGCGCGCGCTTGAGTGGCCGCTTCATCAGGCCAGCGGTGCACGGCTGTCCGTCTTCCTCGCGGGACGCGGAGACGCCACACGGGTACTGATGTTTCTTGGGTGCGTATGGATGGAAGGTGGATTCGCGCGCTCCTGTCAGTCCGCTGTCTCAATCCCGCGCGACTGCCTCGCAACAACAGCTTGGACCGCGGGAGCACGTGTGCGCCCCAGGCCAGACAGCGCGGCGGAAATGATTGGGATAGGCTGGGGCGATGGCCGTTCCCGCCCACTATCACGCCCGTGCCGCGTTGGAAGCGGACCTGCACGTTCAAGTCGAGGTCGACCGTGTCGTGCTGCCGTCTCCCACGCCGGGCGAGGCGGTGGTGGAAGGGCGGGTCGCGCGGGTGTTCCGTGGCGACCCCGCCTTGCTCTCCTCGCGCATCAGCTTCGAGGTGAGTTGCCTCAGGGACGGGGACCTGGTGCCGCCGAGCGGGATCGACTGGAAGCATGCCGATACCTTGGCGGAGGCGACCGTCATCGAGGTGTATCTCAACAGGTGGGAGGGCGGTTACGCGGTGGCTTTCAGTCAATCCTATCTGCTCGATGCCGTGACGGATGCGCCGCGATATCCCTTCACCGAGGAGGACGCGCGGGAGCCGGCAGTGCCTCCCATGAGCTGGAGGGAGCGCCTGGAGTTGGTGGCTCTCGTTGGGGGGATGATCCTGTTTCTGGGCGGGGGGCTTGCCGGGTTCGTCTACGCCTTCCGGGCCTTGCTCCAGTAAACGCTGCCCCCTCGTCCACACGCCCGGCGCTGTCTGACGCGATGCCGCTCCCTGGATGCCGCAGCTCACGGGGACGCGCTCGCCTCCACGTCCGAGAGAGCGAAGTCATCCATGGTGAGCGTGCCGACCCGGTCGATGGACAGCCCCACGCTGAGGGCCCGGGCCTCGGAAGGGGCGGGCGGTGTCATCCACTCGGCGAAGGTGTAGCTGGTGCGCGCGGGCAGCAGGGGACCCTGGGCCCAGTATTCCCACGCACCCGCGCTGGTCCGGTAGTACGCCTTGAACCTGACCGACGTCGTGGCCTTGTACCAGGCGGAGATGCGGTAGTGATGCCCCGTCGTCGGAGTGGGCGTGCACGTGTTGTCGTCCTGCCGTGTGATGAGCTTGCGGTCGCCGCTGGAGATGGCGGTGATGCGCACCTGCTGGGCCCAGCTCCCTCCATGCGCGTCCGACGTCCGCGTCCATGTGAATGTGTTGGAGCCGAAGCCGCCGCGCTGCCAGCAGTCCGGTGTCCCGTCCCCGTTGAGGTCCGTTTCGAGCGACGGGTTCCGCAAGAGCTGCGTGGGTGGCCAGCTCACGGGTGGCTTCAGCACGCCGCCGATGACCGCGTCCATGGTGGCCACGGTGGTGCCCCGCGAGACGCGAGGGGCCAGCCAGTCCAGGAATGACGTCAGGAGGGTGGGCGAGATGGAGTAGGTCTGCGGTGGATTGCACGGGCCGCAGATGTGGTGGAAGACGATGGGCACCCAGCCGCCCCCCGACTCCTCCGCGCGCAGGACGTAGTTCTTCAGGTCCGTGAGCGTGGTGGTGGCTTGCACGGAGCCGTGGGTCCGGATGGCGTAGGGGTCCGCGGGTGGCACGGGCTCGGCGGCCGGGCTGCTGCCGCTCGAGGAGGTACGCAGCCCGCCGCTTTCCCGTGCGGAGTTGTAATTGCAATCCATGACAATCTGTCGCGTGGTCGAGTCCTTGTCGCCGAAGGGGTAGGCGAACGAAGTGACGCGGAAGCCGGCGTTCAACAGGGCCACCCGGTCGTTGCAGATTTCCCGGCGCTGTTCATCGGCCGAAAGCTCGGTGAGGTGCGGGTGTGTCAGCGTGTGCCCGCCAATCTCGTGCCCGGCGTCCCGGAGTGCCTGCACCTGGGCGAGCGTGAGGCGGCCGGACAGTCCCATCCGGGTGCTGTGGACGTAGAAGGTGCCACGCATTCCACGGGCCTCCATGAGGGCGGCCCCCGTGGTCTGGGTTGCCAGGCAGTCATCGAAGTTCAGCGAGACGATGACCTGACCGGGCAGAAGGGCTCGGGTTGTGCCCATGGTTTCCATGAAGGGTGCTGCTCCCGTGCGCGCGCAGCCGAGGATGGACATCCGCACCGTGCGCGCACGAGTCTTCGGCGCGAAGGCCTCCCTTGAAACCATGTGCACGGCCGTCGCCTCACGTGGGCCTGGTGGCCCGGAGGCCGAGGGAGGAGCGGCGTGCCGCGCTCTTCTGGTGACGGTCCGGAGCGCCGAGCCTCTGGCGGGGCGTTGGGGCGAGCTCGGCGGAGACTCCAGCGGGCTTCGCCTCAATTCAGGGAATCGGGCAGGTCGTCTTCGTCAAGCCAATCGCGACCAGGGTCCTGTTGTCAGGCATTCCGTAGATGGCGCCGTCCTTGGCACCCAGGATGGGGAAGGACAGGAGAGCGTTTCCCCATCGGTGGTTGTGTTGCAATCGAGGTCAGCCTGCTGCCCTGCGCGTGTTGCGATTCCATGTGCTTGTGTCGCTCAGGGCGCCAGGTCGGCTCCCGGGCGTGCGAGATAGGCTACCGCCTCCACTGCTCCAAGCTGGCCTGGAGGGCTCTTGAGCGCGGCCATGAAGGGGCCTTCCCACGCGTTCGTGTCATGGACGAGCCCCTCGCGAATGAAGTGCTGAAAGGTCTCCAGGCTGGGATGGGACATCTCGAGCCGGCACATGGAACCGCGGCACTCCATGGACACGAACCGCGCCCCGTGGGGAAGCTGGGCGCGAAGTCGCTCCGCGCGCCGCGTGGCCTCCTGACTCCAGGCCAGGTCCACCCTCTCGTTGAAGAATCGGGAATCCAGTCGTGCGACTGCCTCTTCTGGAGTCACCTCCTGGGGACGCACTGCCTCGCTCTCCGAATGGGTGTCTGTCTCGGACGGACTGATGGCTTCGGACTCTCGTACCGGAGCGGTGGGCGCAGCCCACGTTGTTCGAGGACGTGGCGCCATGGGCGGAGACGTTCACTGTCTTGTTGCCGTGGGTGCTCAATGGCAGGGGGATGTTGTAGCCCTTTCGGGTCGTGCAGCCATTCGCTTGAGCTGACTTTTCATGCGCCTCTCTCTTTCAGTGGGGTTGTGAGGTTCAGCGGGCCCCTCCTGATTTAAAGTGGATAATCGTGTAATTCGCTAAAATAAGGGATGCCCCATGGGGCGCGATTCGGGAGGTCCGATGGTCGATGGCAGCCTTCGAAGTTCTCAGGTTCGTGCACTGGTTCGTCTGGTCAATGAGGCGCGTGAGCTGACAGAGGGGCGGCAGACGCGTGTGCGGCATCTGCTCTCTGGTGTGTTCCGCATCCTGGGGGCGGAGGCGGGGGCCTTCGTCCTGGAGCGCGACTTCAGGCCGGGAGGGCACGGAGAATTCACGGCCATCGTCCTGGAAGGGTGGGAAGGCAGCGCGCTGCCAGCGCTCGAGGCGCTCCAGCGGATGGGCAGCGACAGCAATCCGGCCATCCGCTCATTGATGGAGCGTCCGTCGATTCCAGGCGCCGTCATCACCGCGATGAGGCAGGAACTCGTCGGGGACCGGACCTGGTACGACGCGCCCTACGTCGAGCACTTCCTCTACCCGTCAGGCCTCGATGACTCGGTGTATTCGAGTCGGTGGTCCAGGCTCCCCGGCGTGGTGCAGTGCATCGGGGTCTACCGTGGGCGAGGCAGGCACCCCTTCGATGCCGCGGACCGCGAGCTGCTCCACCTGTTCCACACGGAGTGGGGGACCCTCCTCGGCGCACCAGGAATCACGGGGGATGGAGCCTACGGCATCAGGCTCTCTCGGCGAGAACGCCAGACGCTGGAGCTGCTCCTGGCCGGGCTTGGTGACAAGCAAATCGCGGCCCAGCTCGGTATCAGCCGCTTCACCGTGAATCAGTACACGAAATCCATCTACCGGCGCTTCGAGGTCAATTCACGGGTGGCGCTCATCGTGAGGTTGCTCGGTGGCGAGGTGCGGGACACGCCGGAGGCGCGCGGCGACCGCTGTTGATTGTATGGATGTGTCTGGTCTCGCCGAGGGCCACGGGACGATGGTCCGTGGCCCCTCGCTGGGCCTCCGAAGCGCTCAGCCCCCCTCGGAGGTTCCGCCGCCGTTGGTGCAGGTGTAGCAACTCGGTTCGATGCCACACCAGCCCGTGCCGCGCGTGCTGGAGCATGAGGGGCCGCACGCGTAGCAGCTCGGCTCCGTGCCGCACCAGTTCTGGCCCCGCGTGGATTCACAGGACAGGGGGCAGAGGTAGCAGTTGGGCTCGCCGCCGCACCACTCAGGGCCTCGGTTGACGGAGCAGTGGACCGGGCACGAGTAGCAGTTGGGCTCGGTCCCGCACCAGCCACCGCCGCGCGTGGTCGAGCACACCTTGGTGTTGTGGGGGATGGGCGACGTCGTCGGGAGCTTGCTGCAGAATGGCTCGAAGCCGACATAGCCCGAGCCGCGCGTGTAGTAGCAGGACACGCCCCACGCCGGCTGACAGCCCCAGGTGGAGTCCCACTCCTGGCCGGCCGGACAGTTGTGGACGCTGTAGCTCGCTTCGCCCATGGCGGAGCCCTCGAAGAACTCGTCCTGCTGCGTCCAGGACTCCGAGCTTTCCGCTTCCAGCCCCATGCAGGCAGCCGTGAGCGCGCCCAGCGTGAGCGCGAGACACGTGGTGAGGATGTGCCGCCAGGGATGACTGGAGATGGATTTCATGCGCGGAACTCCCGGAGAGTGGGCTCAGTCTCTCCGGGAGTGTGTCTGGATGACAAGAGGGAATCCGAGGCCCAAGCGCAATCCTGTTGCGACATGGCACTTTGGGCCGTCCTCAAGGGAAAGCCCCCATGGCGGTGTGCCACGGGGGCTTCGTTGCTCCGACAGAGGAACGCTGAAATACCTCACTGCTGGCTGGAGGCCTTGTCCACGCCGGACAAACTCTTCCAGTCGTTGATGCTCTTCGTCTCCTTCCCTTCGGACTTGAAGTTGCCGTTGGGCGCGTAGCGGTTGTTGTCCATCCGCAGCCCCGGGCGCTTGTTGCCGAGGCGCACGAGGTTCGCCGTGCGGACGGTATTTCCCTGCACCAGCACGTCCTTGCTGGGGGCTCCGTTGTTGGACCCCAGCCCGAGCATCATCCCGTATCCGGCCGTGCCCTCGACGGTGTTGCCTTCAATCTGGACGCCCTGGGCGTTCTCCACGCGGATGCCCGTGCCATCACTGCCTCCGGCCTTGGACATGCCGTTGATGCGATTGCCACGAACCACGATGTTCTTCGGGTCAGGCCCCTCCTTCACGCCGCCGACCGAGATGCCCCGGCCCGCGTCGGAGATGCCATTCTTCTCGACGCGCACGTTGCTGGCCGAGTAGTGGACGACGACCGCCTCGCCCGCGGAGGAGCGGGACTTGCGGAAGCCGTGCATCCGGTTGCCGACCACCGTGACGTTGCGGCAGGTCTTGATGTCGACCGCGTTCTCGCGGGTGTGGTGGAGGTGGTTGTTCTCGATGCGCACCCCGTCGGCGGGCGCCTGATTGCGGTTGTCCGGCTTGAGGCACTGCACTCCATCCGCCGAGGTGTCGTGGATGTCATTCCCGCGAATGGTGATGTTCCGCGACGTGGCCTGAACCACCACTCCGTGCGAGTCACCCCCGCCCGCCTTTCGGAAGTCGTGGATGTGATTGCCCTCGATGAGCACTCCCCGCGCCCCCATGGCGGTGCTGACGGCGGCGCCCAGCGCGCCACCATGCAGTGTCGAGCGAAGCAACGCGGAGCCTTGGGTGTCCCGCTCGAACGCGACCGCGAAGCGCTTCTGCTTGCGCACGTCCACGTCGAAGCCTTCGACGCGCCAGTAGGGGCGCCGCACCTGGACGAGGGTGCCGCGCTCGCCGCCGGGGACGATGCGCACGCGGCCCTCTCCCACCAGGCGGATGGGAGCGCCGGGCTGGCCTCCGCGCACGGGGCCATCGATGACGATGTTCCCTGGGTACTCGCCTGCCTGCACCCGGATGACATCCCCGGGTTGGGCGGAGGTCAGCGCGCGACGGATGGTGCGGAAAGGCGCCTGCTTCGAGCCCGCCTGTTTGTCGTTACCGGCCTTGCTGACGTGCCATTCCTTCCGTGGGCCCCCTGCGGCCGTCATGGCCGAACTCGTCGAGGCCATGGCGGTTGGCGCACTCGCCGCCACCGCCGGCTGGGCGGGAGCGGGAGCCGGTGTCGCCGGCCGCGGTGCCTGGGATGAGGTGGCGGTTGGCGACCCCTTGGCTTGAGGCACCTGGGGCGGTGGTCCTTCCTTCACGAAGGCCTGAGGAGACTCGACGGGCATCGTCGCTTCCGGCGCCACGGGCTCGGGTGGCACCTGGACCGCCTGATTTGGCGCGGCCTCGGGAGGAATCGCCGGAGCGTCCATCTCCCCCACGACCTCTCCTGTCGCAGGGGCGACTGGCTCCGACCCACTTCCACCCATCGCCTCTCCCGAATCATCCGGAATGGCAGGCTGCGCTTCCTGCGGGACGACGGGAACGGTCTGCTCTCCCATCACCGGGCCCGAATCATCTGGAATGGCGGGCTGCGCTTCCTGCGGGACGACGGGAGCGGTCTGCTCGCCCATCACCGCTCCTGAATCGTCCGGAATGGCGGGCTGCGCTTCCTGCGGGACGACGGGAGCGGTCTGCTCGCCCATCACCGCTCCCGAGTCATCGGGAATGGCGGGCTGCGTTTCCTGCGGCACGGCCTGCGCGTCCATGCCACTGCCTCCCACGGCTTCCTGCCCTGAATCGATGGGACTCGGGAGCGACTCGGCTTCGGGCGGAGCCGCCGGGACTGTCTCGGCACCACCGCCTTCCGCTACCGAAGGCTCACTGGCGACGGGTGCTTCGGGCACCGGGGCCGCCTGCTGCACGGGCGGTGGTGCTTCAGCCTGTGGCTTCACCGGCTGCGCCTGTTG
Organism: Myxococcus sp. CA039A; assembly: GCF_013336645.1. Taxonomy (NCBI): domain Bacteria; kingdom Pseudomonadati; phylum Myxococcota; class Myxococcia; order Myxococcales; family Myxococcaceae; genus Myxococcus; species Myxococcus sp. CA039A. The sequence goes on from NZ_JABUMQ010000266.1 coordinate 15,100, forward strand.
CACGGGCGGTGGCGCTTCCGCCTGTGGCTGCTGCTCCTGGGCAAAGGCGCCATACCCGCAGAGCCCCGCTGTGAGGGCCACGAGTCCGCCAATACGTCTGAACACACCAAACATTGCTTTCCCCCCTGAGTGGCATTGGAAACTTCTAGAGCCTCTCGATGAGGGGAGTCCGCTCCGGGGGAGATGTGAGCGAATGGGGACCGGCCATTCACCCGCCACCCGCCAGGCAGCTCGGATCAGGTGCGTGGCAAGGAGCCTGGGACGACGTCGGACACGGAACCCTGGCCGAACTGGCCCCGTGGGTTGTCTCTCCGACGAAACACCTGCTCGTCGACGGAAGGAACCGGCCGGTTCACATCAACCAGGTTGATGCCTGCTTGCGTAATGCCGCGTGGACATCGGTGTCTCCGAGGCCACAGCCATGCATCACCCACCATCCCGTTCCACCGTCCCGCACTCACGCCACACCTTCCGGTGGCTCACCGCCTCGCGGCTCGCGGGCGTCAGCCTGCTCCTCGCGAGCCTGGGCTCCGCCTCCGCGGCGTCTCCCCACTCCGAACGCGGCGGGCTCCACACCACGCCCCTGGCCGACCAACCCTCCACGACGTCCGCATCGCTCGACCCGCGCCGCTCGCTCGCCATCACCGACTTCGCGACCGTCTCCACCATCACCCTCCGGATGGTGATGAACCAGCTGGTCCAACAGGCCGGGAGCACGGGCTTCACCGCCGAGCAGCTCTACCGCCAGCTCTGGGACACCCAGAATCCCGCGCCGGGTGAGGCCGACCTCCCAGGCGGAGCGCACTGCAGCGACAACATCTTCACGCTCAATGGGGCGCCCTATCACTGCCGTCAGTCCGAGGGGAGGGAGGCGGTCCTCGGCAACGGGTCCGTCCTGGACCGCTACAACCTCATTGGCCTCTTCAACCGCTTCGACCTGGCCCCTCCCGATGGCGCCAACTGCGGCCAATACCGCATGGTCTTCGCCCACCCGCCCCC
>NZ_JABUMQ010000267.1:0-16098 GCF_013336645.1 Myxococcus sp. CA039A
GCGGAGGGTGGGGGTCCGGCTAAACTCTCTAAATCGCTTGCATTTTCCGGTGCAGTGTCCTAGGCAGTCAAGGCCCTGTGACGGGGGTGGCCGCAGGTCAACCACCCTTCGGCCGGGCTACCAACAACACCGCGTCGCGAGTCCTTCCGCACGACTTTTCTCGGCGCGTTTGCTCTCGAAGTGACGACAATGGACGGTCTGAACCCCCGGAAGGTCTTTTCCCTGCTGTTCATCATCGGCATCGCGGTGGTGTTCACGCTTTCGTTCGGGCCGGGCAGCTCCGGCTTCGGCTCCACGGGTCCCGCCACCACGGCGCCGGGCTCGGTGGCCAAGGTGAACGGCAAGGAAATCCCGCTGCGCGACTTCGCCACGGCCTGGGCCCGGCAGATGAGCTTCCTGCGATCGCAGGGCAGCCCCATCCCCGAGTCCGTGGCCCGGCAATTCGGCATGCACAACCAGGTGATGGACAGGTTGGTGAACACGGAGCTCCTGGCCCAGGCGGCCGAGCAGCGTGGCATCACCCCGTCCGACGAGGAGCTGCGCAAGCTCATCCACCAGAACACGGACTTTCACGCCAAGGAGGGCGGGTTCGACTTCTCGCGCTACCAGCAAGTACTGCGCGACTTCTACCGGAAGACGCCCCAGGAGTTCGAGACCGAGCTGCGCCGCCAGCTGGCCGCGCAGAAGATGATCGAGGTCGTCCGCGCCAACGCGGTCGTCTCCGATGACGAGGTCCGGGCCCGCTACGAGAAGGACGGCAACCAGGCCAAGGTCGTCTTCGCGCGCTTCCTGCCCACCATGTTCGCGGACAAGGTGACGGCGCCCACGCCCGCGCAGCTGGCGGACTGGAAGAAGGCGCACGAGAAGGAGATCAAGGACTACTACGAGGCCAACCGCTTCGTGTACCAGCAGCCCGAGCGTATCCGCGCCCGTCAGGTGCTGGTGAAGCTGCCCCCGGAGGCCACCGCCGAGCAGAAGGCGGAGGCGCTCAAGAAGGCGGAGGCGCTCAAGAAGGAGATCGACGGCGGCAAGGACTTCGCCACGGTCGCCCGCGAGAGCAGCGAAGACCCGGGCAGCAAGGCGCGCGGCGGCGACCTGGGCTGGGTGGAGCGCGGCAGCTGGGAGCCGGCGCTGGCGGACGCGGCCTTCGCGCTCACCGCGGGCGGCGTCACGCAGCCGGTGGAGACGAAGTTCGGCGTGCACCTCGTGAAGGTCGAGGAGAAGCAGCCGGCGCAGGACAAGAAGCTGGAGGAGGTCCAGGACGAGATCGCCACCACGCTCTACAAGCAGGAGCGCGCCAAGGAGCTGGCGAAGACGGAGGCCGAGAAGGCGCTGGCCACCGTGCAGGGCGGCAAGACGCTGAAGGAGCTGTTCCCGCCGGAGAAGGAGCAGCCCGCGCTCTTGCGCTTCGAGACGGAGACGCGTCCGGAGGCCGTGGAGACGGACAGCTTCACCGCCGAGGGTGAGGCCGTGCCGCACCTGGGCCCCGCGCCCGCGCTGGTGAAGGCGGCCTTCGCGGCCACCAGTCCCCAGGTGCTGGGTGAGACGTTCCCCGTGGGCGAGGGCTTCGTCGTGGCGCAAGTGGTGGAGCGCCAGAAGCCGGACGCCGTGGGCTTCGAGGCGAAGAAGGACACCCTGCGTGCCCAGGCCCAGCAGGCCAAGCAGATTGAAGTGACGGAGTCCTTCCTCAAGGCACTGAAGAAGAACGGCAACGTCGTGACGAACACCGAGGCCATCGACTCGGTGGTGGGCGCCGGGTAGTCGTCGTCCCGCACGACGCAGTCCCACGAGGGCCGGGCCGAGGGTGTTCCCCTCCCCGGCCCTCGGCCTTTGCGGGCCAGGTGCTTCAGCGCGCCGGGAAATCGGAGCCGTTGCCGCTGCCTGTATCCGGCCCCCCGGGCTCGGCGACACAGATGGCGTCCCGGCCCCGGGCCTTGGCCCCATACATGGCGAAGTCCGCCGAGCGGATGAGCTCCAACGCGGAGGTGGCGTGATCCGGGAACGTGGCCACGCCCACGCTGGCGGTGACGCGCACGTCCAGGCCGTGCTCCTGGAGGAAGGAGCGCCCGCGAAACGCCTCGCACACGCGCTGGGCAATCTGGGCCGCGCCGTCCTGGTCCGTCTCCACCAGGAGGATGGCGAACTCGTCGCCGCCGTAGCGGAAGACGGCGTCCAGGCCGTTGCGCCCCAGGGACATGAGCAGGTCGCCCACCTCCTTCAGCGTGGCGCTGCCCATCAGGTGCCCGTGCCGGTCGTTGACGCTCTTGAAGTGGTCCAGGTCCAGGAAGACGAGCGACAGCGGATGCCGGAAGCGCGCGGAGCGCTTCACCTCCGTGTCGAGCAGCGCGCGCAGGTGCCGGGCGTTGTAGCAGCCGGTGTGCTCGTCGGTGATGGTGAGCTCCTGCACCCGGCGGAAGTTGCGCGCGTTCTCGATCGCGATGGCCGCGTAGTCCGCGATGGCCGTGAGGGTGGTGAGGTCGTCGTTGGAGAACGGCGGGTCCGTGGGGCCGTTGACCAGTTCGATGACGCCCAGCACGTGGCCTCGGGACAAGAGGGGCACGGCGAGGATGGAGCGGGTGTGGAAGGCGGAGGCCTCGTCGAAGCGGGGCGAGAAGCTGGGGTCGCCGCCCACGTCGTGGACCAGCCGGGCCACGCCCGAGGAGAAGACGGCGCCGGCGATGCCCTCGCCGGGGTTGAGTTGCAGGCCCTTGAGGACGCCCGCTCCCTCGCCCACGGCGATTTCGAAGTAGAGCTTTCCGGTGCGCTCATCCTGGAGGATGAGGGACCAGTTGCGGGGCAGCAGCAGGCTGCTGACCTTCTGCATGACGAGCGCGAGCACCTCGCGCAGCTCCAGCGTGGACGTCAACGCCTTCGCCATCTCGTTGAAGGCGGCCAGTTGTTCCACTGTCCGCTTCATGGCCGACAGGAGGTCCGCGGGATTCATCCGTAGAGTCCACTCCGAGGCGCAAGTCTGCTAAGGACGCGACGCCTGGAGCCGTAACATGCACACGCACGCTGATCAAACGTTGCTCGTCCTGGCCTCCGGTTCTCCCCGCCGCAGGGACTTCCTGTCGCAACTGGGTCTCACTTTTACCGTCTCCGCGGCGGACATCGACGAGACACCCCGCCCTGGCGAGGAGGCAGGCCCCTACGTCCTCCGGCTGGCCCGCGAGAAGGCCGCCGTCGTGGCCGCCCGCTCCCCAGGCGCCTGGGTGCTGGCCGCGGACACCACCGTGGCCCTGGGCTCGGAGCTCCTGGGCAAGCCCCAGGACCCGGCCGAGGCCCGCGCCATGCTCGGCCGACTGTCCGGCAGGACGCATGACGTCCACACCGGTGTCGCGCTCGCGGGCCGCCACGAGGAGGCGCTCGTCGTGCGCACCCGCGTCACGTTCCGGGAACTGAGCGCAGCGGAGATCGCCTGGTACGTCGGCACCGGAGAGCCCGTGGACCGGGCGGGCGCCTACGCCATCCAGGGCAAGGGCGGCTTCCTCGTCGCCACCGTGGACGGAAGCCCCACCAACGTCGTCGGACTCCCCCTGGGGGAAACGCTCGCGCTGCTCGAGCGCGCCGGCGTGCCCCTGGCCTGGAAGCGATGACCATGGGCTCTGACGTCGCGGAGCGGCTGGCGTCGGTGCGAGCGCGGGTGACCTCCGCGTGTGCTCGCGCGGGGCGCCCCGTGGAGTCGGTGACGCTGGTGGCGGTCTCCAAGCTGAAGCCCGCGGCGCTGATCCGCGAGGCCTACGCCGCGGGCCAGCGCGACTTCGGGGAGAACTACGCGCAGGAGCTGCGGGACAAGGCCGTGGAGCTGGCGGACCTGGAGGGGCTGCGCTGGCACGCGATTGGCCCCCTGCAGACCAACAAGGTGAAGTACGTGGCGAAGGTGGCCAGCACCTTCCACGCCCTGGAGCGGCTGGAAGTGGCGCGCGAGCTGTCCAAGCGGCGCGAGGGCCTGGCTCCCCTGCCCTGCTACGTCGAGGTCAACGTGGGCGGCGAGGCCACCAAGTCCGGCCTGGAGCCCTCGGCGCTGCCCGACTTCCTGGCGCAGGTGCGCGAGCTGCCCGGGCTGCGGCTGGTGGGACTGATGTCCCTGCCCCCGCCCACCGACGACGAGGCCCGCGCGCGCGGCTACTTCCAGGCGCTGCACGAGCTCGGGCAACGCCACGCGCTGACCGAGTTGTCCATGGGCACCACGCACGACTTCGAGCTGGCCATCGAGGCGGGCGCGACGCTGGTGCGCGTGGGCACCGCCATCTTCGGCGAGCGGACCTGAGACGACCGAGCTGGCTCGCTGGCGGGCCGCCTCAGATCTCCTTGAACTTCATGCGGCCTTCCGCGCCGATGCGAACGCTGTATTCGCACCCGCAGTAGTTGCAGCGCAGCTCGTCACCGTCCCCGAAGCCGTCAGGCACGGGGTTGTTGGCGTCGCAGCCCGGGCAGTCGAACTCCTTGTTCTTCCCCACCGGGGCCGATTCCTTGTGGTCGTCATCGTCGAAGTCGTAGTTGCCGGCCATGTTCCCGTGCCTCCGTGGCAAGGCGCCGCCTACCTGTAGGCGCCAGTTCGGAAGGCTAGCAGCGGTGTCGGCCGGTGGACATGGCCGGCTTGCTGGAGGGCGGCCGGGCCTGGGCCGCGAAGAGGCGCCCGGGGGCCCTCGCGTGCGAGACTGCGTCCCCGCTCGGCCCTTGCGTCGCCCCCACGGCCAGGGAACGAGCGTCCGTTGAATGCCCGGGGGACGGGCACGTCCATGGAAATGTGGAGTGGCGGGAATGGTTCGGGGGCAGGGCCTGGCAGGTAGCAGGCAGGCTACTTAACTTCCTAGCGATGGAGCTCAACCGATGCGTGCGCAGTCCAATTGGGGGTTCGCGGCGATGCTGGCGGGCCTGGTCTGGTCAGCATCGGCCGTGGCCCAGGAGCCTTCCGCGAACCCGGCGTTCGGCCCCGGTGAGCAGGCGCAGTATCGCGTGAAGTACCTCGGTGTGACCGCGGGCACCGCGCAGGTGACGGTGGGCTCTCCCATGAAGCAGTGGGGCGAGGACGTGTGGCCCATCGTCGCGGTGGCGCGCTCCGACGCGCTCATCGGCGTGTGGCCCATCAAGGACAAGTTCGTGTCGTACTGGAAGGCCAGCACCCAGCGCGTCGTCGGCAGTGACCTGCACGCGGACGAGAACGGCAAGCGCCGCCGGCAGCGCATCAAGATGCAGCCGGATGGCAAGAGCGTCTTCGTCGTCAAACAGAAGGAAGGCGAGTCGCCGCGCGAGTCCACCGCCGAGGTCGTCGAAGGGACGCTGGACGTGACGGGCGCCACCTTCGCGCTGCGCAACCAGGAGCTGGCGGTGGGCGGTGAGTACGCCTACCCCGTGTTCACCGGCAGCAAGAGCTTCACCATGCGCGCCAAGGTGGAGTCGCGCGAGACGATGAAGACGGAGCTGGGCACCCTGGAGGTGTTCAAGACGCGGGTGCAGGCGGAGTTCGGCGGCAGCCTGACGTCGAAGCGGGACATGTTCGTCTACCTCACCACGGACGCGCGTCACGTGCCGGTGCGGGTGGAGGCTGAGTTCGCGCTGGGCATGGTGGTGGCGGAAATCACCGACTACCAGCCCGGGCGCACCATGACGGTGGCGAGTGCCGAGAGCGGTGGGTAGCACCGCTGGAGAGTGAAGGGGGCGGATGGGCGCGGGCTGGGCGTGGGTGGTGATGGCGGCGGTGGCCGCTACACCGGAGCCAATGGTGGTCTCGGCCCTGGTCAAGGTGCGGCCCGGTGCCGCGCTCCAGGGGCGGCCCCAGGCACGCCTGAGCGTCGCGCGCGGCGAGTGCGAAGGCGTGCAGGTGGTGCTCCCCGGCACGGCCCGGCAGCTCCAGGTGACGCCCCTGTTCCTCGGAGGCCCCGGGGAAGCGCTGCCCGCGGCCCTCTGGCGCGAGGGCTACCTCCCGGTCCACCTCGCGTCCAACAGCCAGGGCGCCCAGGGAGCCTGGCCGGATCCGCTGCTGCCGCTGAGCGCCCCCGTCCCCGACGGAGACCCGGACCTGCCCACCGTCCTCTACGTGGAGGTGTGCGCGCCGGAGGGCCAGTCTCCGGGCACCTACCGGGGCACGCTGAGGGCACGCTTCAACAAGGTGGAGCGCGTCGCGGTGCCCTTCACGGTGGAGGTGCAGCCCTTCGTGCTGCCAGCGACGTCCTCGCTGCCCACCAGCTTCGGCATCTCCCTCTACAGCATCGCCCGGGGACACGGCCTGAACCCGGACTCACCGGAGGCGCGCGCGCTGCTGCGCGCGTACGCACGCGTCCTGCTGGAGCACCGCGTGAGCGCGCACGGCATGAGCATGACGCCGCCCCCGGTGCGCTTCGAGGACGGCAAGGCCCTCCTGGACTGGAGCGCCTACGACGCGGAGATGGGGCCCTTCCTCGAAGGGACCCTGCTGGACTCCGGCGCCCGCTTCACCACCGCTGACCTGCGCGACAACAAGCAGGCCGTCACCGAGGAAGAGAAGGTGGCGTACTACCGCGCCTTCGCCGAGCACTTCCAGACGAAGGGCTGGCCCGCGCAGCTCTTCTTCTACACCAAGGACGAGCCGAAGCCGGAGGACGTGCCTCTGGTGCTTGCACAGTCGCGCCGGGTGCGCGCCGCCGGTGGAAGCCGGGTGCTCATCACCAGCCCGTTCGACGCCACGCTCGCGCCCGCCGCGGACATCCTCGCGCCCACGCTCAACTGCTTCTATCCCCGCTCGGGCCCCGCCACCTGTCGCGCCGTGCACGAACTCGCGGAGCTGCGCGCGAAGCTGCCCGAGGCCACCCAGGTGTGGTGGTATCAGAGTTGCAATTCGCATGGTTGCAACGGCGGCCCCGCTCCGGACTCCGCGCGGGAGCGTGCCTACAGCGGCTGGGCCTCGTACATGGTGGACCACCCCGCCCCGCTCAACCGGGCCATGGGCCCGCTGGCGTTCGCGAGTGGCGTGGATGGCGAGCTCTATTTCGACACCGTCTTTGCCTACAACACGAAGGAGGACCCCTGGACGGACCTCCTCGAGTTCGGCGGCAACGGCGACGGCACCCTCTTCTATCCGGGCACGCCCAGACACCTGGGAGATTCCGGACACCACCCGGTGCAGTCGCTGCGGCTCAAACACCTGCGAGACGGCCTGGAGGACTACGAGTACCTCCGTCTCCTCTCCGAGCTGGGAGACCAGGCGTTCGCCCGAGACGCGGCACGTCACCTGGTCCGGTCGGGTTGGGACATCAGCCGGGATGCGCGAGAATGGACCCAGGTCCGCCAGCTCGTGACTGCCCGGCTCCGGCAGCGATGGTCGACGTCCGAATTTGCGAAGCGTCCGGGCCGTCACACGCCCCAGAGCACCCCGTAGTCCCTTGTGGAAGGAAGATGGATGAGCTCCCTGCGCACCCTCCTCGCGGCCTGGCTGATGCTGTCCTCCGGCGGCACCGCCTGGGCTCAGCTCCCGGACACGGAGGCCGACAAGCCCGAAGCCGACAAACCCGCTGAAGCCAGCGCGGCGGCGACACCCGAAGAGCCCCCCATCACCGTGGAACCGTGCGCGCAGGCGCTGCCCGCGCTGCGCATGCCGTTGGCCTTCATGCCCGGCGAGGTGCTCGAGTTCGACCTGGACGCCATGGGCGCGCAAGCGGGCAAGATGACCCTGCGAGTCCAGAAGCAGCAGGACGGGCAGATCCCCGTGCTGGCCGAGGCGCAGACCAACTCCTTCTTCTCCAAGGTCCGCCGCGTCCGGGGCAGCGCCACCACGTGGCTCCACCCGAAAACACTGCGCCCCAAGCGCTACGTGGAGGACGCCACGGAGAACGAGATGCGCCGCAAGGTGGAGGTCGCGTTCACCCACAAGGACCGCGCCATCAAGGTGGACTACCAGATCGGCCAGCGCGCCAAGGGCCAGTACAACTACACCTACGACAAGGATGGCCTCGACGTGGCGGGCTCCATCTACCTGCTGCGTCAGCTCCCCCTGGAGGAGAACATGTCCGTCTGCTTCGACGTGTACGGCGTGCGCCGGCTGTGGCGCATGCAGGGACAAGTCCTCAAGAAGGAGCAGGTGACGACGCCCCTGGGCCAGTTCACCGCGTGGCACCTGCAGGGCACCGCGGTTCGGTTGGACCGCCCCAAGCAGAAGCGCGAAGTGCACGTGTGGCTCTCCGACGATGCACGCCGTCTGCCCCTGGCCGCCGTGGGCACCCTGGACCTGGGCGCCGTGCGCGCCACCCTCACCTCCGTCAGCCGTCCCGGCGAGAAGCGCCAGGAAGCCGGCCCCGGCAAGGAAGAGATGAAGTGGTGACGAGGGGCTGAAGTCCCCTCTGGAGAGGCCCGGTGCGCGGTATTCCGGGCCTTTCTTGCTGAACACAATTTGATTCTGGTTTGCAAAATCAAAATCGCGAGCGTAGGGTGCGCGCCGCTCCGATGCGCCCACGCTCTTGCTTCGTCCGTTCATCCCTGCTGCTCTGTTCCACGCTGGTGTTCTCCGGCACGGTTGCCCGAGCCGAAGCTCCGGCCGGTCCCCAGGCGCCCCCAGCCCCTCAAGCCGAGCCCGCCGTGGAGCCGCCTTCGGCGCCCCAGGTGGAGCCCGCGCCTTCGGCTCCGACCATCGCCGAGCCCGCGCAGCCCGCTCCGGTTCCCGCCGCGACGCCCGCGACGCCCCCGTTGGGGCCCACGCGTCCCAAGATCGACGTCTACGTCACGGCGTACGGTGAGTTGCAGTTCGCCTACTTCAACTACGGGCTGGACCAGAACCGGGCGGGTGGCGCGCAGCGCGACTCGCGCATCGAGTTCGACACCAACCGCTTCGTGATTGAAGTGAAGGGCGGCCTGCCCGACTACGGTCTCGAGGCCGAGGTCGAAGTCGAATTCGAGCACGGCGGCACCGGCTCCGCGATGGAGCTGGAGTACGAGGAGTTCGGCGAGTTCGACCAGGAGCTGGACAAGGGCGGCGAAATCCTCGTCGAGGAGATGTTCCTCTCGAAGAAGCTGGGGGCCAACGCCGCGCTCGCGGTGGGCCGCTTCTACGTGGCGGTGGGCACGCTGAGTGAGTTCTCGCGGCCCACCGACTACCTGGGCACCAACCGCGACGAGGCGGAGACGAGCATCATCCCCAACACGTGGGACGAGATGGGCGTGCGCCTGCGCTACAAGTTCCCCTGGGGGCTGCGGCTCACGGGCCAGTTGGTGAACGGCCTGGACTCCACCGGCTTCAGCTCACAGCTCTGGTCGGCGGGCGGACACCAGCGCCGCTTCGAGGTGCAGCGGGCCACGGACATGGCGCTCGTCGTCCGGGCGGACGTCACTCACTTCGACGGGTTCACCTTCGGCGTGTCCGCCTATCACGGCGACACCACGCGCAACCGTCCCAAGGCGGACCTGGTGAAGAGCTGCGAGGAGGCGAACCCCAGGGAAGTGGCGCCGTGCGGCTACGTGTCGGCTCCGCTGACGCTGCTCGACGCGCACCTGTCCGTGCGCAAGGGCCCGTGGAGCGCGAAGGCCCTGGTGATGTACGGCCACCTGAAGAACGCGGAGCTCGTCTCCCAGCGCAACGCGCGCCTGTCCAACCTGCTGGGAGTGATACGCACGCCGGTGTCCGACAACGCGTTGGCCGTGTGGGGCGAGCTTGGCTACGACATCGCGAGCGTGGTGGGGCTGAGCGACTCGCACCACCTCTTCCCGTTCGTCCGTTACGACTACGCGGACACGCAGTTCAAGCCGCGCGAGGAGCTGTACGACAACCCGCGCTTCCGCCGCTCCGTCTACACCGTGGGCCTGTCCTACAACCTGATGAACGTGGCGTTCGCGAAGCTCGACTTCGGGCACCGCCGCCTGGGCTCCTCCGCCTTCCGGCCGGAGAACACCCTGCGCTTCGCCACCGGCTTCAACTACTGACGTCGGCCCAGGTGCCTGCGTCCACCAACCCCCAACGAAAGGTCAGTCATGAAGCGTATGTCCCTGCCCCTCCGCCTGGCGCTCGCGCCGGCGCTCCTGTTCAGCGCGCTGTTCCTCGGTGCCTGCGGCGACGACTCCGACAACCCCACCGACGACTCCAAGGTCACCCAGGAACTCGTCGTCACGTTCGCGGACAAGGTCGTGGTGCCGACCTACGCGCGGCTGGCCACGCGGCTCACCGAGTTGGATGCGGCCTGTGTCTCGCTGGCGGCGGCGCCCACGGCGGACAAGCTGGCGGCGGCCAAGGCGGCGTGGCGCGCGGCGCGCATTCCCTGGGAGCAGAGCGAGGGCTTCCTGTTCGGTCCCGTGGACAGCTTCGGCTATGACCCGGCGCTGGACAGCTGGCCGGTCAGCCACACCGAGTTGGAGGCCGTGCTGGCCAACAACGACGCCCTCACGCAGCAGTACGTGAGCAACCTCAAGAACGAGCAGAAGGGCTTCCACACGCTGGAGTACATCATCTTCGGCAATGGCGGCACCAAGACGGTGGGCCAGCTCACGGCCCGAGAGTTCGAGTACCTCAAGGCCCTGTCCGCGGAGCTCAAGGCCGTGGGCCAGATTCTGCACGGCCGGTGGGTCCAGTCGGTGGAAGGCAACGCGCCGTTCCGTGACACGCTGGCGACCGCGGGCCAGTCGGGCAACTCCGCGTACCCGTCCGTGCAGGCCGCCGCGCAGGAGATGGTGGGCGGCATCACCACCATCCTGGACGAGGTCGCCAACGGGAAGATCGCCGAGCCGTACGACACCCGCGAGCCGGACGTGGTGGAGAGCCAGTTCGCGTACAACTCGCTGGAGGACTTCACCAACAACATCCGCAGCGTGGAGAACGCCTACCTGGGCCACCTGCCGGGTGAGACGAAGACGGGCAGCTCCCTGCGCGACGTGGTGGGCGTGGACAGCACGCTCGACGTCAAGATCCGCCAGCAGATCGCCGGGTCCATCAGCGCCCTGGCCGCCATCGCCGAGCCGTTCCGCGAGTCCATCACCAACGAGACGGAGCGCCCCAAGATCGTGGCGGCGCAGGAAGCCATCCGCACCCTGCACGACACCTTCCAGGGCGAAGTGCTGCCCCTGGTGACGAAGTAACGTAGGGTGACAAGCGAAGGTGAACGCCATGCGACGTGCCGTGATGATGGGGGCCTTGCTGTTGTGGACCGCTGGCTGCGGAGAGGAGGCACCCCAGGTGCCTTTCGCTCCGCCGAGGGCGGGCGGGGCCACCACCGTCGACAATCGCACGTCGCTGGCGTTCGCCCAGCCCGCCGCCAATCTGCGACCTGAGTATGACCGGCTGCACCGGGACGGCGACGCGGCCTTCGAGGCCATCTTCGTCCCGGCGCCTTCGCGTGTGAACCCAGGGCTCGGGCCGACGTACAACAACGTCTCATGCAACGGCTGTCATCTGCGCAACGGGCGCGGCATGCCGGTGATGGGGCCGACCGCCCAGCGCACCCAGCTCCTCGTGCGCGTGAGCCTTCCCGAGGGCGTGCCCGAGCATCCATACGGCGCGGTGCCGGTCCCTGGCCTGGGGTTGCAGGTGAGGGACCAGGCCGTCTATGGCGCCATGCCACCCGCCGCACTCACGCTTTCATGGGTGGAGAGCACCGGGCAGTACGCGGACGGCACGCCGTACTCGCTGCGCTCGCCGCGCGTGAACATCGCACCGTCGGATGGCTCCGCGTTGCCCGCGAACATGTTGATGTCGCTGCGGCTTCCTCCTCCCGTGTTCGGGCTGGGGTTGCTGGAAGCCCTGCCGCTCGAGACGCTGCGCGCCCTGGAGGACCCTGATGACCGGGACGGCGATGGCATCTCCGGGCGGATGAACGAGGTCTGGGACGCGGCGCTGCACACGCTCGTGCCCGGGCGCTTCGGGTGGAAGGCGAACAGCCCTCATCTGCTGCAGCAGTCCGCCGAGGCGTACTTCAACGACATGGGCATCAGCAGCCCCCTCTTCCCGGAGCCCGACGGGACGCATGAACTCACGCCCGAACTCCTGGAGGCCGCCGTCTTCTATTCGCAGTCGCTCGGCGTTCCCGCGCGCACGGCGCTGGAAGACCCGGTGGTCCAGCGCGGCGAGAAGCTGTTCCGCTCACTGGGCTGCGAATCCTGCCACCGCGAGACGCTCGAAACGGGCGCGTCCGCTTACGAGGAACTCGCCTTTCAGAGCATCCATCCGTACACGGACATGCTGCTGCACGACATGGGACCGGAGCTCGCGGATGGCAGGCCGGATGGCGCGGCCACCGGCACCGAGTGGCGCACGCCCGCGCTGTGGGGCCTCGGGTTGACGCACACGGTGCTGCCCTACTCCGGGTTCCTGCATGACGGTCGCGCCCGGACGATAGAAGAAGCGGTGCTGTGGCACGGGGGCGAGGCCCTCGCCGCCCGTGATGGCTTCCGCGCGCTCTCCAGCGACGACCGCGCCGCGCTGATGAAGTTCCTCGGCTCGCTCTGACAGCGAGGGGGCGCGGGACGGCACCGCACTCCGGCTCAGGGTGGAAACGGGCGCTGCTTCAGCGTCTCCAGGAGGAAATCGCGGAAGGCGGCCACCTTCCGTGGCATGTGCCGCTCCGCCGTGGAGACGAACCACACGCTCCCTCCGGGCATGCTCCATTTCGGGAGCACCGGGACGAGCCGCCCCTCCGCGACCTCGGGCTCCGCGAGCATCGACGGCAGGAAGCCGATGCCCGCGCCCAGGCGCAGCGTCTCCCGCATGAAGAACATGTCATCGCACCGGATGGAGCCCGACTGAGGGACGCGCATCGTCTCCCCGGGTCCCACCAGCGAGAAGGGCTTCACGCTCCGGAAGGAGACCCACGTGTGACTGGTCAGCTCGCGAGGATGGCGCGGAGTGCCGCGGCGCGCCAGGTACGCGGGTGAGCCGTAGAGGCGCAGCGAGAAGGGCCCCAGCCGGCGGGCACGCAGGGAGGAGTCCTTGAGCGTGTTGGAGGACAGCCGGAGGGCGGCGTCGAAGCCCTCGGCCACCAGGTCCACCACGCGGTTGTCCAGGTGCAGGTCCACCTTCACCGCTGGGTAGCGCGCCACGAAGCGGGTGATGATCTCCGCCAGCACGGTGGTGCCCCAGTCCACCACCGCCGTCAGCCGAAGCTCGCCCGAGGGCTCGTCCTCCAACTCCGGCAGCTCCCCCACCGACTTGCGCAGCGAGGCGAGCATGGGAGACACGCGCTCATACAGCGCCTGGCCCGCGGTGCTGAGCGCCACCCGACGCGTCGTTCGATGGATGAGCTGCACGCCCAGCGAGGACTCCAGACTGGAGATGCCTCGACTCACGGATGACTTCGGCATGCCCAGCTTCTTCGCGGCGGTGGAGAAGCTGGCCCCTTCGGCGACAGCGACGAAGAGCGCGAGCTGGTTGAGGTCCATTGTTCCCTCCATGGAACAGTATGCTCCACGAGGAGGCATTGTGCAGCAGGGAGTCCGGGGATTAACCCAAGGGCCGAAGCTCACGTCACCCCGCTGCTCCGGAGAGTCCCCATGTCCGCCACCCTGCTCGTCACCGGCGCGTCCGGCCACCTTGGCCGTCGCGTCGTCGAGTTGCTCCTGGAGTCCCACAAGGGCTCGCTCATCGTCACCACCCGGGAGCCGTCGAAGCTCTCGGACTTCTCGGCGCGCGGTGTCGTCGTGCGCAAGGCGGACTTCGATGACGCGAAGTCGCTCGACACCGCGTTCGCGGGCGCGGAGCGGCTGTTGCTCATCAGCACGGACTCGCTCGACGTCCCCGGACGCCGCATCACCCAGCACCAAAATGCCTTGGACGCGGCGCTCCGCGTCGGTGTCCGGCACATCGTCTACACGTCCCTCACCCGCCCCGAGCCAGACTCGCCCATCGCCCTCGCGAAGGACCACTGGGCGACGGAGCAGGCGCTGGCGAAGAGCGGGCTGGGCTACACGGTGCTGCGCAACAACATCTACGCGGACATGCTGCTGCACAGCCTGCCGCAGGCCATCGCCACGGGACAACTCGTGGCCGCCACCGGCACGGGCTCGACAGCGTTCATCGCCCGCGAGGACTGCGCTCGCATCGCAGTGGCCGCGCTGATGTCCACCTTCGAGGGCAAGCGCACGCTGGAAGTGACGGGCCCGTCGGCGGTGAGTCACGCGGAGCTGGCGCGACTGGCGAGCGAGCTGTCCGGCCGTCCCGTGCAGTTCGTTCCGGTGGATGCCACGAGCCTCAAGGCGGGCATGGTGGCGCACGGGTTGCCCGCGCCGCTGGCGGAGGCCTATGCCTCGTTCGACGTGGCGGTGGCCGAGGGACGCATGGGCGAAGCGACGGGAAGTGTCGCGGAGCTCACGGGCAAGGCTCCCACCAGCGTGGCGAGCTTCCTGACGAGCCATCGCGAGACGTTGAAGGCCGCCGGGCGCTGAGGCCCTACGCACCGGGGACGCGAGGGCGGGAAAATTGACGGGGTGCTACGGGCCTGTAGCGTCGAGGCCATGCCCCCTCTCGCCCTCGCCGCCCCCGTGCTGTCGCGCCAGGCCGACCCGGTCCGAGTGGCCACCGAGCGCCTGGCTCGGACCCTGCCCTCTCGCACCGACGCAACCGTGCTCGTCGATATGCTCGAGGATGACTTGCGGGAAGGCCTGGATGCGCTCGGCGACGTGGAGGCCCACTTCTCGGACCTGCTGAGCACGCTGCGCACCGCGCCCCTGACACCGGTGAACCTGGTGAACGCGGGGGATGATCCGCGCATCATCGAGCGGCTCGACTATCTCCAGCACCTGGTCCTCCAGCTTCGCAAGCGCCTGTCCCAGGCCGCCGCGATGGCGCGACAGACGCCCCCTTCGCGCGTCCGCTGAACGACGCGCGCCCGTCCTCGACGCTGTCGGGTGGGCGCGACGACCCACGCCCGCGCGCCAATCGCTCCGCGCGAAACGCGCCCAGAGCCGCTGAATCCACGGCCCTGGCCCGCTGGCGTGTCGCCAGGCGCCCTCAGTTCGCGGGCGTACCCGCCGGTGCCGCCGCGGGCGCTCCGGTCGAGCCCACGCCTGTCGCGGGCGCGGCATTGGCCGGTGCCGGCGTTGCGGGCAGCCCCGTGGCCGGCGCCGCGTTCAGTGGCGTGGGCGACCCCAGCAGCGGGGGCGCCGACGCGGCATTGAGCGGCGTGGGGGCCCCCAACAGCGCGGTGGGCGGCGTCGCCGAGTCCGCGTTCAGCGGCGGCGCGGTGCCGATGATGCCCGGGCTCACCTGCGCCGTCCCGGAGAACGCATCGAAGCTGGGCGCGGTCAGCGACGGCACGGAGAACGAGCCCGTGGTCGACAGGTTCGCCGGAGTCCCGAAGGCGCTCACCGTGGAATTCCCCCCCGGGGCCGTCGTGCCCGAAATCACCGTCTGGTCCCCTGCGAACGACGGGCCCAGCACGGGCGTCCCCGGCAGCACCTGCGAAGTGTTCACCGGTGGATTCGGCGTGCTCGTGATGGGGGAGACGCCGCTCGTCACCTCGGGTTCCCGAGGCGCCACGAGGACGTTCGCCCCGGTGCCCAGCGTGGCACCGCCTTCCGTCACCACCTGGCCATCACTCCCGCCCACGAGCACCCGCGTGCTTCCTCCAGGAATGACCACCGACGGCTCCTGCCCCGCCGCCGCGGACGTCGCCAGCCCACTGCCGCCGGTCCCCGTCTGCTGTACCGGCGCGGGCGGAAGCGGGGGCGGCACACCGGGATAGACCCCCGCCGGCACGGGCGTCAGCAGATACGGGTCTCCCGTCACATGGCCCGTGTTCTCCACCACCGCCACCGAGCGCACGGACACCCCATCCACCTGGATGGCCACGTCCTCGAAGATGAACTGGAGGAACCCTCGCGGCTCCGCCTCCGGAGGCAGGTTCCACACCAGCACCACGAGCTCCGCGTCACCCACGCGCGCCTGACGCAGCATCCGGTGCGTGTCGTCGTCCGCGAATGCCCCCGCATCCAACGCCCCGACGTGGACGAAGGCCGTGTCCGTCAGCAGCCGCCCGTTGCGCCACACGCTGCCCACGCCCCACACCGCCACCGCGGCATGCGTGCGGGTCATCGCTGACCACCCCAGGCCACTGTTGCCGTAGAGCGGCACGTTCAGCAACACGCCGCCGGCCACGGTATGCGGCGGGGGTGGAGGGAGCGGCCGGGAAGGCGCCTGTGCAAGGGCCTGGG
>NZ_JABUMQ010000268.1:0-16022 GCF_013336645.1 Myxococcus sp. CA039A
GACGCGGGTTGGGCGGGGGTCATCGACCAGGTGCAGGTGAAGGGGATGCCGAAGCTGGACGAGTTCGTGTTCTTCCACCGGCCCACTGGCACGGTGCTGCTCACGGACCTGGCGTTCAACTTTCACCAGACGGGCTCCTGGCTCACGCGCACGTATCTGAAGCTCTGTGGCGCGTGGCAGCGGCTTGCGCCCACGTTCATCACCAAGGCGGTGGTGAAGGACCGGGCGGCGGTGAAGGCGTCGCTGGAGCGGGTGCTCGCGTGGGACGTGAAGCAGGTGGTGGTGTGCCACGGAGACGTGCAGGAGACGGGCGCGCGCGAGGCACTGCGCGAGGCGTTCCACCGGCTCGCGGGCTGAGGGCTCACACGGTGTTGGCGATACACGGGCGACGCGAGGGCCTTGGCGCGGGTCGCCGCCGACCCTTTTTGATACCGGCTATCTGGAGTCCTCTCGCGTGGATGCAACGCGAGCGTCACACCCTGACGGATGCTGGGAAGCGTTGGCGCGTCGCGCTATGACGTGCTCTCCATTTTTCATGGGTTTTCCACCTGGAGGCTTCATGCGGTCGTTTCTTCCGTCTCTCGGAGTGGCTGGCGCGCTGACGGCGTGCCTCGTCTCCGGCTCCGCCCTCGCCTACGCCACCGGCCAGACGGGCCACAGCGGCAAGGACAGCTCGCTGACGTGCGCGAGCTCGATGTGCCACTCGACCACGGGTGCCAAGCCCACCGTGACCCTCGAGGGACCCGCGTCCCTCGAGCCCGGCCAGACGGGCACCTACGCCCTCGTCATCACCGGCGGCCCCGGCGTTCGCGGCGGCTTCAACGTGGCCACGGATGGCTCCGCCACCCTCACCGCCGGCTCCGGCTCCAAGAAGGTCTCCGGCGAGCTCACCCACACCCAGCCCAAGGCCTTCACCAGCGGCACGGTGCGCTTCGACTTCACCCTCGTCGCCCCGTCCACCGGCGCCACGCTCACCCTGTTCGGCGCGGGCAACTCGACCAACGGCAACAACGAGGACACCGGTGACGCGTCCAACACCGCCACCCTCAAGGTGAAGGTCGGCGACGGCGGCGACGGCGGCGGTGGTGAGGACGACGGCGGTGGCTGCGCCGCGGCCGGTGGCGTGCCCCTCCTGGGCGCAGCCCTGCTGCTGCTCGGCGCACGTCTGCGCCGCCGCGACGCGTAAGCGGCTGGCTGCTCCTCAATCAGGCACCTGGGGGGCGGGGAGACAGTGAGCGACGGCGCGGCCTAACATCCCGCCCTCGCTCTCCATGCACCTCCGCCTCCTCTCCCTGCTGCTCATGCTGGGGCCGCTCGCGTGTGCGACAGGCCCCGGTCTCCTCCCCCCGGAAGTCCCGCTCGCCGCCGTACACCGCGAGCCCGGGACGCTGCGGGTGATGACCTTCAACATCCAGTCCGGTGCCCGTGGACTCGATGGCGTGGCCCGCGTCATCCGCGCCTCCGTGCCGGACCTCGTCGCGCTCCAGGAGGTCGACGTCGGCTCCAGGCGCGCCGGCGGCATCGATCAGGTGGAGGCCCTCTCCCGCCTCACCGGCCTGCCTCACCGCGCCCACTTCCGCACCACGGACCTGCATGGCGGCGCCTACGGCATCGCCATCCTGTCGCGCTTCCCACTGGAGTCGCTCGCGCAGTACCCGCTGCCCGTGCCCTCGGGCGCGGAGCCGCGCACGCTCGCGCACGCCGTCGTGTCCGTGGATGGCCGCGAGGTGAGCGTCTACCTCACGCATCTCATCCGCCGCCCCTTCAACAACGCCACGCGCCTGCGCCAGAGCGGCTACGTGGCCCGACTGCTCGCCCAGGACTCCCGGCCTCGACTGCTCCTGGGTGACCTCAACGACGACCCGGACTCGCAATCGGTGCGCCTGCTGCGCCGCGATTTGCGCGACGTCGTCGCCGCCACCGGCGGAGCCAGGGGCACCTACCCGATGCCCCTGTTCCTGCCCACGCTGCGCATCGACTATGTGCTGGCCTGTGATGCCTTCACGCCCGTGGCCAGCCGCGTGCTGCGGGTCGCCGCGTCGGACCACTACCCCGTCGTCGCGGACCTGCGGCTGGACGTGCTCCCTCCCACGGACGCGGAAGGTCAGCTCACGTTGAAGCGGTAGAGCACGTCCGGGTCTCCCCGGCTGTAGCCCTTGAGGACCTCGTGCTTCAGGTCCTTCGCGCCGAGCACCGTCAGGCCGCCCCACGCGAAGCCCATCACCGACAGCTCGAAGTACACGTGCGGCTTGGGCACCTTGATGATGTGCAGGTCCGTGTGGCCCGCGCCCGGCAGCACCTCCAGCTCGCCCTCGGTGAAGTAGCCCTTCCAGATGCCGGGCGTGAAGAAGAGGAAGCGGCGGAAGTCACCCGGGCTGAACATCGCCTTGAGCTGCCCCTGGCCCAGCGCGTACTCGGCGGACTTGATGCCGAACTGCCACCACGCGTTGGGGTCTCCTCCGTAGAAGCGCTGGAGCAGCTCCTCGTTGAGCCGCAGGAACGCATCCACCGGAATGCGCGTCACCGGGAGGACGGGCTGCGCGAAGACGGGCTCCTTCTTCTTGATGTCCGCGATGAAGTCCTTCCACGCCTTCTCGCCGTGGGACTGCATCGCCATCTGCTGTCGCGCCAGGAACGCCACGCCTTTGACTTCCATCCGTGTGCCTCCACTGCCTGACCCCGCGCGGGGCCGCGCTCGGGGGAGTCCGTCCCGGCTTCCACGGGAAGGATAGGGTGCGACAACGTCGCGCGCAGGCGACGCCTGCCTGCTACTCGAGCTGAAGACCGCAGTCGGCGCAGGCTCCGGCGACCAGGGGCGCCACGGTGCCGCAGGCCGGACACGGCGGCTCACCGTCCTCCGTCGCGGGCAATGCGAAGGGCGAGGCGCCGTCCGCCAGCACGCCCTCGCGCTGGATGCTGTCCATCCAACGTTGCTGGAGCAGCGTCGCCACGCGCAGGCCGTCCTCGGGGCGCACCAGCACCTGGAACTTCGGGCTGCACCCGGGCTTCGCGCACGCCTCGCGGTGTACCAGCGCGGGGACGTCCGCCTCCAGACAGGCCTCCACCAGCCGCCGGGCGTCCGCCAGCGCCATCTCCGCGCACGGCACCAACTCCACGTCCGACAGCACCTTCGTCACTTCATCCTGGGTCATCACCTGTCGGATTGGAGCCCACGCATGGGCCCTCCGTCCAGCGGCGAGCCGTCTTCTCGGACTCGAGGGCACCTCGCGCCCGCCAGGTCGCATCCCCACCCTGCCCGTCACTTCTTCGAGATTCCACGGGCCTGTACGGGGCGGGTGGGGGCACGACGCAATGCTTCATGGGGCACGGGGCAGCAGGGCCTGCCAGGCGCTGGCGTTGCTGGTCATGGCCTGTCAGCAGTCCGAGGCGGTGGGCCCGAGTCCCTCCGTCGAGAGCCCGCCGGCCGTCGTGCGCGCCCCACAGGCAGGGTCGCTGACGGGAAGGACGCGCTGGCTGCGCGCCTTGACGGGCGCGGGCCGGGAGTCCGCGGTGGGGCTCGCGCACGACACGCGCGGCAACCTGGTGCTGGCCCTCGATTCGGAGGACGCGGTGGCGGACCTCTTCGGTCCGTTGCTGGTACCCGCTTCCGGAACCGCCGCGCCAAAGACCTTCGGCGTGGCGAAGTACGGCACGGGGGGAGAGCGGATGTGGTCCGTCTCCCTGCCGGGCTTCGCGGAGGTCGTCGCGGTGAGCTCCCGCGGACACGTGTTCGTCGCGGGCCGCAATCCGGCGGGCGCGGACCTGGGCGGAGGGCCTCTGCCGGCGGGACGCTTCCTGCTCAAGCTGGGACGGGAGGGAGACTTCGTCTGGGCTCGGAGTCTGGTGTCGCTGGGCGTCTCGCCCGACTTCGTCCTCCAGCGCGCGGAGGTGGACCTGCTGGGCAACGTGGTGCTGGCGGGCACGCTTCCCGACGCGAAGCTCGGCGGGGTTGCCGCGCTGGTGAAGGTGGACGCGAGGGGCGGCTACTTGTGGACGTACGCGCACCCGGAGCCGGGAGCGGCCACCGGCGTGGCGGCGGACCGCGAGGGCTCCCTCTACGTCACGGGGCTGCTGCATCCCCCGCGCTCGCCGGTGACGCTCGACGCGCAGCCGTTCCTGCTCAAGCTGGACCCTCGCGGGCGCCCGCTGTGGGAGCGACGACTCGACACTGCGTCCGGCGGGGCCACCGGGGTGGCGGTGCACGGCGACCGCGTGCTGGTGACGGGCGCGTTCTCCGAACCGCTGACGTTCGAGGGGAAGACGCACGAAGTGGAGCCGGGCGGGAGCGAGGCCTTCGTGGCCGCGTTCGACCGGGAGGGCACACCGCGCTGGGCTCGGGCCTTCGGCTTCCAGGGGCTGGGCATCGCGATGGACGAGCACGACGGCGCCGTCGTCGTGGGCCGCTACGCACACGGTGACGACCTGGGCGCGGGGGCCGTGGTGGGCGCGCCGGGCAGCACGCTCAATCTCTTCATGGTGAAGCTGGACCGCGTGGACGGTGGGGTGCGCTGGGCGCGAGGCTTCGCCATGGCGCCGTCGGGCGTCGGAGAGGTCTCCGAGGAGCGCTTCTTCGTCTCGTCGTCGAAGAAGGGGGCGAGCGCCTTGCTGGGCACGCGGCTCTCCGCGATGGAGTTCGGGACGGTGGCGCTGGGCGAGCCCGGAGGCGGTGGGCGGGAGCTGTTCCTCGGAGGCTTCGAGCCTTGAGGAAAGTCGTCGAGGCGGGCTGCGCGCGGCTAACGTGCGGCTCGTGCCTCCAACTTCGCTGAGCGCGCGGCCCGGACGCGTGCGTCGACTGCTCGTGGTGTCCGTGGGTGTGGCGTCGTGCGGCGTGTTCGGCCTGGCGTGGGTGGTGGACCGCTTTGGGCAGCGCGAGCGCGCGGAGCCCTCCGACGCCGTGGTGGTGCTGGGCGCGCGCGTGCTGGCGGGCGGGGTGCCGTCCGGCGCGCTGCGGGCCCGCACGGAGAAGGCGGTGGAGCTGTACCGACGTGGCGTGGCGCCCCGGCTCGTCTTCTCCGGTGGCGTGGGTGTGCATCCGCCCTCGGAGGCGCGGGTGATGCTGACGCTCGCGACCCAACTGGGCGTCCCCGAGGAGGCGTGCGTGCTGGAGGAGTCGAGCCACTCCACGGAGGACAACGCCCGCCTGACGGCGAAGCTGCTGCGTGAGTTGGGCGCGCGGCGCGTGGTGGTCGTCTCCGACCCGTACCACCTGCTGCGCGCGCGGCAGTACTTCCGGCTCAATGGCTTCGAGGTGAGCACGAGCCCCGCGCTGGAGACCGAGCGCAACCTGCACTGGGTGGACCGCTTCTACTGGACGGTGCGCGAGGCCGTCGCGCTGGTGCTGCACCCTCGCGTGTTGTGGGCCCGCGCGCCTGGGGACGCGGGGCCGGACGTCACGACTCCGGCGCGGTGAGCGCGCGCAGCTCGCGCCGGCCTCCGGGCACCGCCACGCGCAGCAGCACGGACTCGCCCGGCTCGGCCTCTTTCAGCACGCGCGCCAGGTCCGTCGCCCGTCGCACGGGTTGGCCTCGCGCCTCCACCACCACCATGCCCGGCAGCAACCCGGAGCGCTCGGCGCTGGAGCCCGGCACCACGTCTGTCACCAACGCGCCCGCGCGCGGCAGCTCCTGCGCTCGCGAGAGCCTGGGGTCCATGTCCGACAGGCTCAGTCCCACGCGCTGGTGCGGCGGCTCCGCGTGCTCCTCCGGCGGCTTGCGCGAGGCCACGCCCTCCAGGTCCGGCCGCGTGCCCAGCTTCGCCTTCAGCTCCGTCTTCTTCCCACCTCGGTACACGGTGAGCGGCAGCTCGGAGCCCGGCGCCTTGAGCGCCACCGTGCGCGTGAGGGCGCGGCCAGAGGTGACGGGGCGTCCCCCCGCCGCGACGATGATGTCATCCGGCTTCAGCCCGGCCTCGGCGGCGGGCGTGCCTTCGTTTACCTCGGTGACGATGGCGCCCTCGCCCTTGGACACCCCCAGCGCGCTGCCCAGGTCCGCCGTCAAATCCTGCACGGCGACGCCCAGCCAGCCCCGCGTGACGGCGCCATCCTTCTCCAACTGGGGCAAGAGCTCCTTCACGAGCGTGCTGGGCACGGCGAAGCCGATGCCGGAGCCCTGGCCGACGATGGCCGTGTTGATGCCCACCACCTCGCCGTGGAGGTTGAACAGCGGCCCGCCGGAGTTGCCCGGGTTGATGGCGGCGTCCGTCTGGAGGAAGTCGTCGAAGGGCCCCACCTGGATGTCGCGGGCCTTGGCGGAGACGATGCCCAGGCTGACGCTGGAGGCGAGTCCAAAGGGGTTGCCGATGGCCACCACCCAATCGCCCACGCGCAGCGCGTCCGAGTCGCCCAGCTTCACCACCGGGAGCCCCTTCACATCTCCCTTGAGCTGGAGCACCGCCACGTCCGTGAGCGGGTCTGTCCCCAGCACCTTCGCGTCCAGCTCGCGTCCGTCGGGAAACTGAACGCGTATCTCCGTGGCATCCGCCACCACGTGGTTGTTGGTGAGCACCAACCCCCGAGCGTCGATGACGAAGCCGGAGCCCAGGCCCTGGCGCGGCCCTTCCTCACGCGGGTCCTCGAACGGAGAACCAAAGGGCATGCCGCCGCCGAACGGAGCGCCCGGTCCCCCTCCATTCCAGGGAGAGCCCCGACGAGGGCCGCGCGCGGGTGAGGCCTCTCGCACCTCCACGTTGACGACGGCCGACTTCACCGACTCCACCAGCGGCGCGATGGACGCGAGCGCCCCGCGCATGTCCGGCGGCATCGGCTGCTTCGCGGGAGCCGTGCCCTCCGGAGCCGCCTCGGGTGACGGCGCCGCGGGCTCCTGCCGCGCGGAGGGCGGCGGGGCGGGCGGCGCTTCTTCCTGCTCCCGGCGGCAGCCCGCGAGTGTCAGGACCAGGCCCACGGCCACGACGCGTCTGCTTCCCTTCATCGCGTTCCTCCCCTCGCATCAACGCCGCGCTGCCATGGTGCGGAAGTCGTCCGTCGGAAGAAGCACCGGGCCCTGCCGGCGCGAAAGACGCCGCGTGTCACTTGAGGTGGGGCCCCTGGCGGGAGAAGGCACGAGGAAGCGGGCCTTGCTCGCCCGCTCCACGGGCTTCAGGCCGAGCGCTCGCGCGCTGTCGTCGCGGCGCTCGGAGGCCCCAGCGTGTCCATCCGGCGCAGCAGCTTCTCCAGGATGCGGAAGAGCGCCTTGCGGTCGACGCCGTCGAGGATGGAGAGCAGCTGCCCCATGCCCTGCGTCATGAAGCGCTCGAGCCGCTGGTAGGTCTGCAAGCCGTCGGGCGTGAGCCGACAGCGGACCACGCGGCGGTCGGCCGCGCTGCGCTCGCGCATCAGGTGGCCCTCGCGCTCCAGCCGGTCGACGAGCCCGGTGACGGTCTTCTCGGTGACGCCCAGTCGGCGAGCAAGCTCGCCCATCGTGAGCGAGCCGTCCTGGCCGAGCCAGAGCAGCGCATGCACCTGCGGGGGCGTGAACTGGAGCTGCTCGCAGGTGCTGGCGATGGGGTCACGGAGCGAACGGCGCCGGCCCAGCGCGAGCAGGAGCTGCTGAAGCTTCAGCACGTCCGCCGAGATGTCCTCATCCTCTTTAGGGTGGATATTCCGTGACACGGAGTATGGCTTAGCGGGCAGGGCCCCACGGGTCAACCCGTTGTCACGGCGTGGGCAGCCGTGCGGACAATGCGCTCCCCGTTGGGGGGAGCAAGAGGAGCGTCCAGGAGTGCGTACCATGTCCAGGCTGTGCGTGCTGACCCTGATGCTCCTGGGAGGAGCCGCGAACGCCGAAGAAGGGCTCGTCTTCGCCGCGGCCAGCACCACGGACGTGCTCCAGGAGCTGCGGCCCGCCTTCACGAAGGCCACGGGGCATTCAGTGGTGTTGGCGCTGGGCTCGTCTGGAGACCTGGCACGTCAGGCGATGGCGGGAGCTCCGGCGGATGCCTTCCTCTCGGCGGATGTGGCGAGGATGGAGGCCGTCCAGAAAGCGGGTCTGGTGCAACCCGGGACGCGAGTCGACCTGTTGTCCAACCGGCTGGTGGTCGTCATCCCGCTCGACTCGAAGCGGAAGCTCGTCGGGCCGGAGTCACTGAAGGGGTTGAAGCGGCTGGTGTTGGCGGACCCCGCCATCGTCCCCGCGGGGGTGTACGCGAAGGCGTGGCTGGAGAAGGCGGGGCTGTGGAAGGACCTGGCGCCCCGGGTGGTGCCGGCGCTGGATGTACGGGCCGCGCTGGCGGCGGTGGAGGCGGGCCGCGTGGATGCGGGTGTGGTGTATGCGACAGACGCGGCGCAGTCGAAGAAGGTGCGCGTGGCCTTCGAGGTCCCCGCGACGGACGCGCCCCGCATCGTCTATCCGGTGGCGGCGCTGACGAAGGGCAAGGCACCCGAGGTCGGCCGGGCCTTCGTGCGCTTCCTCCAGTCCGAGCCCGCGAAAGCGGCCTTCCAGCGACATGGCTTCGTCGTGCTCGCTCCAGATGGTGGAGAGTCCGCGAAGTGACGGACGACACGACGGGACTGGTGCTCTTCACGGTGACGGTGGCGGCGGTGGCCACGCTCATCATCCTTCCGCCCGGAGTGGCGGCGGCGTACGCGCTCGCGCGCTGGCGAGGCCCGGGGCGGGGCGTGGTGGACACGGTGCTCGCGCTGCCGCTGGTGCTTCCTCCGACGGCGGTGGGCCTGGTGTTGCTGGAACTCCTGGGCCGCAATGGTCCGTTGGGACGTTTGCTGGATGCGGTGGGCGTGGAGGTGGTCTTCACGCCCGGGGCGGTGGTGCTGGCCAGCGCGGTGATGGCGTTCCCGTTGCTGGTTCGCTCGGCGCGCTCGGGCTTCGAGGAGGTGGACCCGAGACTGGTGGCGGTGGCGCGCACGTTGGGGGACTCGCGGGCACGGGCGTTCTTCCGAGTGACACTGCCCCTGGCGTGGCGCGGGGTGGCGGTGGGCGCGCTCCTGGCCTTCTCTCGCGCGCTGGGTGAGTTCGGCGCGACGGTGCTGGTGGCGGGGAACATCCCCGGGCGCACGCAGACGTTGTCGCTCGCCATCTTCCAGTACACGCAATTGGGGCAGGACGCGCAGGCGCTCCGGTTGGCGGGTGTGGCGGCGCTCCTGGCCTTCGTGGCGGTGTATGCCACGGAGGGGCTGACGCGATGGCGGGGACGGCGGGTGAGCGCGTGAGCCTGGAGTTGTCCGTGCGCTTGCCGCTGGCGCGCTTCGCGCTGGAGGTCGACGTGCGGTTGGAGGGCGCGTCGGTGGCGGTGCTGGGCCGCTCGGGCTCCGGGAAGACGTCGCTGCTGGAGATTCTCGCGGGGCTTCGACGCGGCGCGCGCGGGCGAGTCGTCGTGGGCGGGCGCGTGCTTCTGGACAGCGCAGCGGGCGTGGACATGGCGCCGGAGGCACGGCGCATGGGGTACGTGCCGCAGGACGCGCTGTTGTTCCCGCACCTCACGGCGGAGCAGAACGTGCGCTATGGCGCGCGCGCGGGCCGGCCGTCGCGTGTCGAGGAAGCCGTGGCGCTGCTGGAGTTGGGGCCGCTGCTGCACCGTTATCCGGCCACGTTGTCGGGAGGCGAGAAGCAGCGCGTGGCGCTGGCGCGAGCGCTGGCCACCGACCCGGCGCTGTTGTTGCTCGACGAGCCGCTGGCCGCGCTGGACGTGACGCTGAAGGAGCGCGTGCTGCCGTACCTCTTGCGCGTGCGGGACGAAGCGCGCGTGCCGATGTTGTACGTGACGCATCAGCTTGGCGAGGCGCGGGTGCTGGCGAAGGAAGCCCTGCTGCTGGAGGACGGGCTCGTGCGAGCGGCGGGGCCCGCGTCCGAGGTGCTCGGTGCGTCCGCGCGCGGACTGCTGGCTGCGGAGTCCGAGGGTGAGGAGAACATCCTCGAAGGCGTGCTGGAGCGACCGTCCGAGGGTGGCACCCGGTTGCGGGTGACGGAAGGCTTGTCGCTCTGGGTTCCCGATGCACCGGAGTTACCGCCAGGCACGAGAGCGGCCTACGCGGTGCCAGCCGAGGACATCCTGTTGTCCATGGGGCCGCTGTCGGGCGTGTCCGCGCGCAACGTGCTGGCGGGCACCGTGGTGGGCGTGGAGGGCGCTGGGGCGGGGGAGGCCGCGGCCACGGTGGACATCGCGGGCACGCGATGGGTGGTGCGACTCACCGAGGCCTCGGTGCGTGAGCTGGGCGTGGCCTCGGGAGTCCGTGTGCATCTGGCGGTGAAGACCGCCGCGTGTCGCCGGTTGCGGTGAGCGCTGGGGCTCGGCTGCTCGCGAGAGACATGCCGAGGTGCGTTCGCCGGATTCCGGCCCGCCTCGCAATCCACGGCCTGTTCACCCCAGGGAGACGAGACACCGGACCGGGTGTCCCGTCCCCTGGAAGCGGGCTGTCACAACAGACGAACAGGCTCAGTGCAGGCGCTGGTAGAGGACGTCGACGAGGGTTCCGTCGTCGCCGCTCAGCTCCCAGAACATCGCGCCGCCCAGGTTCTTGCTCAGGATGTAGTCGGACTTCGCGTGGAGCGTCTGCGGGTCGTCATACGCAATCCACACGCCGGTGGACGGGCTGTAGACGTAGGCCTGCTTCGCCTCGGGGTGGGTGAACTTGGTGTACCCGGAGCCGGCGCGCTCGTAGTTGGCCTTCACGTCCTTGTAGTCGAACACGCCCGTCAGGCCGGACTGACCATCATCCCAGGTGCCGCGCGTTGGCACGCCGCTCTGGAACAGGCCGTTGTTCACGTTCGGTACGCCGCCCCAGCCACGGCCGTAGAACGGAACACCGACGACAATCTTGTTCGGCGCGACGCCCAGTTCGAGCATCTTCGCCACCGAGCCGTCCGTGTAGAAGCCCGTGTTCGCCATCGGGTCCCCCGTCACTCGGTTGAGCGCCGAGTGGAAGTTCACCGTGCTCTCGAAGGCGCCGTGATAGTCGTAGCTCATCACGTTGATCCAATCGAGGATGTTGGACAGGTTCTTCGTCTCCTGCTTGTTCGCGAGCAGGTCCGGCGACGCGCCCGTGGCGATGGTGAGCAGGTACGGCTTGCCCGTCTGCGTCGTCACCGCGTTGAGCTGGCTGCGGAACTCCGCCATCAACAGCGTGTAGTTCTGCTTGTCCGCCGGGCTGTTGGTGTTGCCGGGCAGGCCGCCGCCCACCGGGTACTCCCAGTCGATGTCGATGCCGTCGAAGACGCCCGCGCCATTCACCGGGTCCACGCCGGGGTACTGGCCCTTGATGAACAGGTCGACGCAGGACTTCACGAACGCCGTGCGGGACGCCGCCGAGGCCGCCACCTGTGAGAAGTACTTCGACCACGTCCAGCCACCGACGGAGATGAGCACCTTGAGGTGCGTCTGCGTCCGCTTCAGCTCCTTGAACGCGCGGAAGTTGCCGCGCAGCTGTCCCGGGTCCCACTCGCCCGCCCAGCCGCCGCCCTTGTCGATGTCCGCGAACACGTCACCGAGCACGCACCTGCCATCCGCGGAGATGTTGGAGAACGCGTAGTTGATGTGCGTCAGCTTGGCCGCGGGGATGTGGGAGACCTGGTAGTTGCGGCCGTAGATGCCCCACTGGGTGAAGTACCCCACGATGCGCTTGCTCGGGTTGCCGCCGGGAATCGCCACCGTGACGGGGACCTCGCGGGTCCCCACGTTGCCGGCCGCGTCGAAGGCCCTGAAGACGTAGTTGTAGGAGCCGTTCTGCCCGGAGCTGGAGAAGCTGCGCGTGAAGCTGTTGCCCGTGGCCACCACGGTGCCGTTCTCCAGCAATTCCACCCGCGACACGCCCACGTTGTCCGTGGCGGTGGCCGTCAGCGTGACGGAGCCCGGGGCGGTGATGTTCGTGGTGCTGGCATTCAGCGTGACGGTGGGCGCGGTGGTGTCACCGGGAATGGTGATGGCCACCGTGACGCTGACTTGCTGCGTGCCCACGTTGCCGGCCGCGTCGAAGGCCCTGAAGACGTACGTATAGGTGCCGTTCTGCGCGGAGCCGGAGAAGTTGCGCGTGTAGCTGTTGCCCGTGGAGACGACGGTGCCGTTCTCCAGCAGCTCCACGCGGGACACACCCACGTTGTCCGTGGCGGTGGCCGTCAGCGTGAGCGAGCCCGGCGCGGTGATGTTCGTCGCGCTGGCATTCAACGTGACGGCGGGCGCGGTGGTGTCACCGCCTCCCGAGGGCCCCAGGTCCAGCCACAGGGCCGCGACGGCCGGAGGCGTCCAGTCCGCCTGTGACGTGTGCGGCTGACGGCACTGGTAGAGCCGGCCGCCGTAGGTGACCTGCGCCCCCACCGCATAGGCGACGCCCACCGCCCACTCCGCGAGGAGCGGGGCCTTCATCACGCTGCCCGGTCCCTCACCCTGTGAGGAGGAAACGTCCTGTCCACAACCGCTCGCGGACAGGGCTGTCACCATCAGTCCAATGAACCACTTGCTGCGACGCATGCGTGCTCTCCTCGGTGCGAGCCCCACGCGCACCGCGCGTCGTTCACGCGGGGTCGACTCGGGAACTCGTTTCCAGGAGGGAGGCTTGGACCTATTTTTCCGGGTTAATGCCTTGCAGCATCAGGATGCGAAAGGAATGTGAGGCTTTGCGGTGGACGGTGTGGATGGAAGAACACGCGCCCGCCGGAAGCGGCCTCAGTGCCACTGTTCGATTCCACCCACCCACGTGGCCTGCACGGAGAGGTCCTCGCGCAGCAAGGTGAGGTCCGCGCGATGTCCGGCGGCGAGCATGCCCAGTCGCCCCTCCAACCCGAGCACCTGCGCGGGATAGAGAGACGCCATGCGCAGCGCTTCCTCCAGCGGAACACCCAGCAGATGGATGCAGTTGCGCACCGCCGCTGACATGTCGATGTCCGCGCCCGCCAGCGTCCCATCCTCCGTCACGAGCCGACCGTCCCGGCGCAGGATGGTGTGGCCGTACAGCGTGAAGGTGGTCTCGTGGGTTCCCACGGGAGGCATCGCGTCCGTGACGAGCAGGACCTTGCCGCGGGGCTTGGCCTTCAAGAGCTGGCGCAGGTTCGCGGGGTGGACGTGGTGGCCGTCGACGATGACGCCGCACCACGCCTCGTCGGCGCTGAAGCCGGCCAGCACCGGGCCGGGCTGGCGATTGAGCACCGGGGGCATCGCGTTGAACAGGTGCGTGAAGCCGCGCACGCCCGCCGCGATGGACTCCAGGGTCCGCTCGAAGCTCGCCGCTGTGTGGCCCGCGAACAACACGGCTCCGGCGTCGCTGAGGCGTCGCAGGAAGGTGTCCTCCACGCGCTCCGGTGCCAGGGTCATCAGGAGCCGTCCGCCCGCGCTGGACAGGCGCTCGGCGAGCGCGGTGAGGGACTCGAGGTCGCTCGCCTCGGGCTGACGGATGTAGCGCGGCGCGTGGACGCCGGCGCGCTCGGGGCTGATGAAGGGGCCTTCCAGGTGGATGCCGAGCACCCCACCGCCGGGACGGGCCATCGCCTCGGAGGCCGCCTCGCAGGCGCGCGCGGTGAGGCCGGGCGCGTCGGTGATGAACGTGGGGAGCAGGCCCGTGGTCCCCGTGCGCCGCATCGTCGTGGCGATGGCGAGCGCCGCGTCGACGGTGGGCGACTCGTTGAACAGCACGCCGCCCGCGCCGTTGACCTGGAGGTCGATGAAGCCCGGGACGAGCAGGGACTCGGAGGGCAGGGTGCGCGCGGTGACGCCCACGGGGGCTTCATGTCGTGGCACCACGGCGACGATGCGCTCGGCTTCGAGCACCACCGCGTGCCCGTCGAGAATGTGCTCCCCGGTGAACACGCGGGCACCCAGCAGGACCTGTCTCATCACACGGTCTCCGTCACCTTGCGCAGATGGGCGGGGGCATCGGGGTCCAACCCGCGCGCCGTGGCCAGCCGGTGGACCGCCAGGTAGAAGCTCTGCACCTGGCACAGCGGGGCCAGCGCCACCGGCACCCCGGGCACGGTGGGAAGTGTCACGGCGCCGGGGACGGGGAGCACGGAGCGCACGTCA
Organism: Myxococcus sp. CA039A; assembly: GCF_013336645.1. Lineage (NCBI taxonomy): Bacteria > Pseudomonadati > Myxococcota > Myxococcia > Myxococcales > Myxococcaceae > Myxococcus > Myxococcus sp. CA039A. The sequence goes on from NZ_JABUMQ010000268.1 coordinate 13,957, forward strand.
GCGCCCAGCTCCAGCATGCGGCGCACCACGCCGCGTGTCCCCTCCGCTGAACCGTCCTCCTGTCCCAGCGCGAGCACGGGGAAGCCCGGCCGCACGAGGCCGAGCGGTCCGTGAAGCACCTCCGCCGCGCTGAACGCCTCGGCGTGCAGTCGGCACGTCTCCTTGAGCTTCAACGCCAGCTCGAGCGCGGCGCCGAGCCCGCTGCCCCGACCGACGACGTAGAGACTCTGGGCCGGGGTCAGGGTCTCCAGCCCGGGCCACCAGTCGTGCGCGCGCGCCGCGTCCAGTGCCTCCGGGAAGGCGGCCACCGCTTCGCGCAGCCTCCCATCCGAGGACCAGTGCGCCACCAGTCGCAGGAAGGCGAGGCCGGAGAGCAGATAGGACTTGGTGGCGGCGACGCTCCGCTCAGGGCCCGCGCCCAGCGGGAGGCTCACGTCGCACAGCGCGCTCAAGGGCGCGGCGGGCTCGTTGACGAAGCCGACGACGAGCGCACCTCCCGCGCGCGCCGCCTCCGTCATCCGCAGCAGGTCGGGACTGCGCCCGGACTGGGAGACGGCGATGAAGAGCGCGTCGCGCAAGTCCAGCGCGTGCGCGCCGTAGATGGACGCCACGCTGGGGCCCACCGAGGCGACAGCGCGTCCGAGCGTCGTCTCGATGAGGTACTTGCCGTAGACGGCCGCGTGGTCCGAGCTGCCCCGTGCGCAGGTGACGACGAAGCGCGGAGGATGGCGGCGCAGGCGCTCACCCAGCTCCGCGAAGGCATCCTCTCCGTGGGACAACTGGAGCCGAGCGACGTCCGCGGCCTGCGCGGCCTCGCGCGCCATGATGGGAAGGTGCGCTGACGGGGTCATCGGTTCGGCTCCTGGGGCCCGGCGCCCCCGCTCATGTTCAGCTCCACGACGAAGTCATAGGCGTCGCCCCGGTACTGCGAGCGCACCAGCTCCAGCGGCGTGCCGTCTTCCATCAGCGTGCGGCGCTCGATGTAGAGCGCCGCCGCGCCTTCCGGCACGCGCAGGTGCTCCGCCTGCTCGGCGGTGAGCCGCACCGCCGTCAACCGCTGGAGCGCGCGAAACGGCGTGAAGCCCCGGCTCCGCAGCACTCCGTACAGTGAGCCCTCCACCGTGCGAGGGTCCGGCAGGAAACGCGTGGGGATGACGGCGAGCTCCAGCGCCATGGGCGTCTCGTTGGCCGTGCGCAGCCGGTGCAGCCGGCTCACCGTCGCTCCCGGACTCAGCCCGAGCGACATCGTCTCTTCCGGCGTCGCCACCGTCACCACGCGCTGGAGCCACACCGAGCCCGCCGACAGTCCGCGCGAGGCCATGTCGTCGGAGAAGCTCGTCAACGAGGACAGTCGCTGCTCCACGTACGGCACGCGATTGACGAACGTGCCCGCGCCTTGTCGCTGCTGGAGCAGTCCTTCCGTCTGGAGCTCGCGCAGCGCCTTGCGCACCGTGACGCGCGAGACGCCGAACCGCTCCACCAACTCCCGCTCCCCGGGGAGCGCATCCAGGTGTCCGAGCTGCCCACCGACGATGAGTCCTCGCAGGTGCCGCGCGAGCTGGAGATAGAGCGGCATCGGCAGCGCGTTTGAAATCGCGCCCTTGTCGAAAGGGTCGGCTCTACGTGGGTCCACCGACATCGCTCCTCTCAGGTGTCGAACCAGTCGGATACCACTATAGCACCAGCCAGTATTCCCGACCAACCAGAAAGCTCGGTCAGCCAGCTATCCCAAGTGGCTGAATGTCCTGGGGAATATCGGCATGGATGAAGTCGCATGTCGCACTGCGTCTCTGGAAAAAGCCGACTACTCCTTGAAATCCGGATTTTTGCTGGTATTGTCATTGAGTCCAGTTTGATACCAGTTGTTGCCGGGGGGCACAGTCATGGCGGAGGAGACGGAGCACATGGCTCGTCGTTTCCAGGGGTTGGACACCTGGGGGACGGCCGAGACGCTGGAGGCGCTCTGGGGCGGTCAGTCCCGGGCGGTGGCGGCCTGCCTGTCCGCGTTGCCGGCGTTGGGCGCGGCGGTGGAGGCCACGGTCGACCGGCTGGCGAGGGGCGAGGGG